>JAAVZA010000025.1 GCA_022791395.1 Clostridia bacterium | reverse complement strand
TTTTTGTATTATAAAACCCCGAGATTGTCTCGGGGTTCGGTAAAGCTTTCAGCGATGAGTAGACACAAAAAATCCCTTCATATATAATTTAAATTGCGACTGACAGGAAGCAATTTAAATATATTGAAGGGAGATGTTTAATTTGAAAGAAATCAAAATAAACGATATACAAAGTTTATCACACACAACATGGAATTGTAAATATCACATAGTCTTTGCACCTAAATATAGAAGGAAGGTATTCTATGAAAGTAAAAGATTAGAAATAGGGCAAATATTAAGAAGACTATGTGAATGGAAAGGAATAGGAATAATAGAAGCAGAAGTATGTCCTGATCATATACACATGTTATTAAGTATACCACCCAAATATAGTGTATCAAGTGTAATGGGATTTTTAAAAGGGAAAAGTAGTATAATGATATACAGTCAATGGGGGAATATGAGATATAAATATAGGAATAGAGAATTTTGGTGTAGAGGTTATTATGTGGACACGGTAGGCAAGAATACTAAAAAAATAAAGGAATATATAGCAAATCAATTAAGAGAAGACAAAATCAGCCAACAAATGACACTAGAAGAAATTGACCCCTTTAAGGGGTAGCGGCTGACGATTGCAGAAGTCAGTCGCAAAGGCCACTTTAGTGGAGGCCAGTAAAGAAGCCTTTTAGGCGGAAAGGAAAAACCTCCGGCTATGCCGGAGGAAATTTATTATATTCATAACTACTGCACATAGATTCGTCAGGATTTTTTGTAGAGCAATCTTCTACCGGTGTAACTATAATTTGTTTTAATGTACATTCTTGTGCATTTCCATTATTATATTTACAACTAGATACTGTACAGTTTATTTTTTGATTTTCTCCCATAAAAATAACCTCCATTTATGAAAATACTAAAACGATATTAATTTATATATGTTTAGTATTTACATATAAGGCTATTTTTATAACAATATAATAGTAAAACTTTTATTTGTTTGTGGTTTTATCGTCCAATTTTTTTACATCATTTTGAGCAATACTTCTATCGCAACATTCTGATGGTTTTTTATAACTTAAGTACCAATTAAATCCATTTTGATTTTTTCCGAATATCTTGTAATCTTTCCTCTAATTTGCAAAAAGTTTGAGGAGGAGGAACAATAATTGGATCATTTGGACACCAGTTAGCAGGTGTTGATGCTTTATTGCAATCAGCAATTTGTAATGCTTCTAGTAATCTTAAAATTTCAGGAATACATCTTCCAACATTCATTGGGTATACTAAAATCGCTCTAACTATTCCTTTATCATCAATAATAAAAACATTTCTAACAGTTTCTGTATTACTAATATCATTAGAAATCATACCATATTTTCTAGCAATAGTTCCGTTTCTATCTGCTATAATTGGAAAAGGTATACGTATGCCAGTTCTACAGTATATGTCATACATCCATGCAAGATGTGAAGCGTTACTATCAACACTAAGTCCAAGTAAACAAGTATTTTTGTTTTTAAAGTATGTATCAGCTTTAGCAAATGCAATCATTTCGGTAGTACAAACTGGGGTAAAATCACCTGGGTGAGAGAAAAGTACAACCCATTTTCCTTTATAATCATTTAAAGATATATTTCCCATAGTAGAAACTGCTTCAAAATCAGGTGCATACATACCAATACGTACATTTCCGTTCATCATTACTTCATAATCCATAAAATAAACTCCCTTCATATTTTTGTATATAATATGAAGGAAGAATGGGATTTGTTACAAATAATAGATGTAAACCCAAAATGCAAGCTGTTAAGCCTGCATTTTGGTTACACAAAAACATCTTGTGTAAAAGGTTACTCTAATTCTTTGATCTTCTCGGTTACCAATTTGTAAAAAGCCACATAATTAGCAACCATGGGAGCAGTGGCAAATTGATCAAGTATAGCTTTGCCGATGGCACTTTCAGTAGCGTCGCCGTTGCTCTTTCTAAAATTGTCGATAAATGCAACAATTTCCTTTGCTACTTCAGTCTCCATCCCCAATCCAATAGGAGTTCTGTTGCTGTTTAATGACAGTGCTATTTTGCTCATAATGAAGCTCCTTTCTAAGAGTGCCTGTTAATAGTATGAAATAATCATATAATATATTATATCACATTAGACCTATTTTAACAAAATAATTTTTTATATCATAAAGTAAAAAATGCTATGTTAGCAGAAATTCTAAAAAATAAAATTTTAATATAAGTTACTATAAATATAATGAGAGTTTTTATAGAAATACGAAAGCTTATAATAAGTAATAGACATATTTTGAATGATTGACAAGCATCTTGAATTATGTTAATATATAAAAAGAAATGAGGAAAGATATGAAATATAGTTTTATAAAAAAGATTCAACAAATTAATATTACAAGAGCTAATATACAAGATTTACAAGATTGGGTTAATATATTGTATAATTCACTAAAAGACACATATAGTGGATATATATCATCTGAATATATGGATGATAATTACAATATTAAACAATTACAATCAAACTTTTTACAAGATTTGAGTATAGAAAATTCATCTACAGAACTTTATATGTTGAAAATTAATAGTGAAGCTGTTGGTATTTTAAAAATTGGAAAACCAATTAAGTATTATTCTGATGGTCACAACTATTATAAAGATGATGTAGATGATGTTGGAGAAATTAAATCTTTACATATAAGAAGGGATTTTCAATCTCAAGGAATAGGGAGTCAAGCTATTGCTTTTGCGGAAAACAGACTAAGACGATTAGGATATAGTGAAAGTAGTATCTGGGTAAAAATGCAAAATACTAATGCTATTAATTTTTATACTAACAGAGGATATGTCAAAACAAATTATATAAATCCTAATACTAAAGATAAGGCACCATCAGTTATTATGGAAAAGAAATTAAGAATATTAGCACAAGAAAATGAAGATAAAGAAAAAACTATATAAGAAAAAAAGAGGCTCATGCTGAACCTCTTTTTTTGACTACAATTCAAGTTTTGGTTGATATTTCTCAAGCCACATATTTACTTGGCATAAATATGCCATAAGCTGTGGCCCTGTCAGTGGGTGTCAGAAAACAACACGAAGAGATATTCTTAGAGTATGTAAGAAAATACGAAACAAGTTAAATAAGATGTAAAGATTACTTGACAAATAAGAACAAATGTTTTAAAATAATATCAAATCTAAAATAGGATGTGATATTAATGGAAAAAGAAAATAGTAATATTGCGCTGGTAAATGAAAAATTAAATGTAGTAACATATGAAATAGAAAATATTAAAAATTTAATTTATACAATAAGAGGAAAACAAGTAATGCTAGATAGTGATGTGGCAAGGCTATATCATTGCGAAACTAAATATGTAAATCGTGTAGTAAAAAGAAATATAGCAAGGTTTCCAGAAGAGTTTTGCTTTCAGTTAAACGAAAACGAATTTCAAAACTTGAGGTGCCAATTTGTCACCTCAAGTTTTGAAAAACAAAACTATGGCGGTAGAAGATATATGCCATATGTTTTTACAGAACAAGGAATTGCAATGCTTTCTGTATTACTAAAAAGTGACTTAGCAATTGACGTTAGTATAAATATAATGAAAGCTTTTATTGAAATGAGAAAGTTTATTATAGATAATGCTTTTATGTTTCAAGAGATAAATAGTATGAAAACAAAGTTATTAGAACACGATAAGAAATTTGATGCAGTATTTGATGAATTGCAAAAAGATAAAGAAAATGAATTTAAGCAAAAGATTTTCTTTAATGGGCAGATTTATGATGCTTATAGTTTAATAATAGACATCATGAAAAGTGCAAAAACTAAAATTTTAATCATAGATAATTATATAGATGATAGTATTTTAAAAATGCTATCAAAGAAAAATAAAAATGTAGAGGTCATTATTTTAACATCACAAAATTGTAATCTTAATAAATTAGATATCTCAAAATTCAATAAACAATATCCAAGTTTAAAAATTTCATATACAAACAAATTTCACGATAGATTTATTATAATTGATAATAAAGAATTATATCACTGTGGTGCATCTTTAAAAGATTTAGGAAAGAAATGCTTTGCGATTTCTAAAATAGAAGATATGGAATATGTAGAGAAAATGAGCAATATTAGTTGAAATGATAGTAAAATTATGTTAATATAGTAAATATAATTTTAGTAGAAAAACCTCTTATCTTAGCAACATAGAGATAAGTTCATATATATGAAACTATTAACAAGCATAAGCCGAAATGGCAGGAGGTAAAAATGAAAAAAACAACACAGTGTAAAGGTATTATTCACGGAGCATTCTATAAGAAAAACGTATGTGGTGACACCAAAGAGCTTCTTTGGGGGCGTTCACAAAGTACGTTAATGGAAATGTTTAAGTATGATTGTGACAGAGATGGTAAAATTACAATTGCTGAACGAGAGAAAGAAGAGAAAAAGTAGAAGTAATAAGCCAAAAGCGGTCGCTAGTTGCGACCGCTTTGCCCATATTACATTTCAATTTTAGGCTGATACTTCTCAAGCCACATATTTACTTGGCATAAATATGCCATAAGCTGTGGCCCTGTCATTAGTTGCCCAAACCAAGGCCTTGTAAAAGCATTTCCATTTGTTTCTAAAATTTCTAAAATATATTCTTTATCAAGTAAATCATTGATAGGTGCATTTGGATTTTGCATAATACCTGTAAGCATTTCTTTTACAACTTTTAAATAGGTTGGATTATGAGTCTTTGGATAAGGACTTTTCTTTCTATTTACAATTTCATCTGGTAATAAATCACGTACAACATAACGAAGTAATCCTTTTTCTCTACCATTTAATGCTTTTATTTCCCAAGGAACATTCCACATATATTCAACCAATCTGTAATCACAGAAAGGAACTCTTAACTCTAATCCATTATACATACTCATTCTATCTGATCTATCTAATAATGTCTGCATAAACCAATTTAAAGTAAGATATGATATTTTTCTTTTTTCTGCAGTTTCTTTAGAATCACAATCTAATATTTCTACATTAGATAAACTTTCTTTATATCTATAATCAATATATTCTTTTAAATTAATTTTTTTAGCAATATCCTTATTTAATAAATTCTGTCTTTCATCTAGTGCAATAGACCAAGGAAAAGTATTACTTTTTAGTGCATCTTCGCGGAAGAACCAAGGATATCCTGCAAATATTTCATCAGAGCATTCTCCTGATACTGCAACAGTTGCGCCTTGTTTTATATTTTTACAGAATAATAACATAGAAGAATCAACATCAGCCATTCCTGGAAAATCTCTTGCAAGCATTGCGTCTTCTAGTGCCATAGCAAGTTCTGGCGTATCAATTACAATTCTACGGTGATTTGTATCAAAATGTTTTAACATTACATCAATGTAATAATTATCAGAGTTTGGTTGAAAATCGCTCTTTACAAAGTTTTTATCATTATCAACATAGTCTACTGAATAAGTATCCAGTTTTGGCAAATTATTTTCTCTATAGTAATTTGAAATGTAAGCAGTGATAATACTAGAATCAAGACCACCAGAGAGCATAGCACAAAGAGGCACATCAGATACAAGCTGCCTTTTTATTGCATCTTCTAATAGGTAATGTACAGTTTTACAAGTTGTTTCAAAATCATCTGTATGAGGTTTACTTTCTAATTTCCAATATTCTTCTAGGTGTAATCCGGATTTATTATATATAGCAAAATGAGCAGGTTTTATTTCAAAGATATTTTTAAATACACTTGTGCCAGGTGTGTGTGCGGGACCTATACCTAATAGTTCACCAATACCTTGTTTGTCTATTTTTAATTCCACTGAAGGATGTTTAATTATTGCTTTAACTTCAGAGGCAAAAATCAAGTTATCATCTACAATAGTATAATATAAAGGTTTTATACCAAAATGATCTCTTGCTAAAAATAATTCTTGTTTGTTTTCATTCCAAATAGCAAAACTAAAAATACCATTAAAACGCTTAACAATATTATTACCAAAATAGATAAATGCCTTTAATATTACTTCTGTATCGCAATAGCCCTTAAAATCAAATCCTGCTTCTATAAGCTCTTTTCTAATATCATTTGCATTATATAACTGACCATTGTATACAATTGTATACGTATTTTCATTATAGGTTACACTCATAGGTTGATGACCATTTTCAGCATCTAAAATAGTTAATCTACGATGTCCTAAATTTATATGTTTATTAATATAAAAATTTTCTTCATCAGGGCCACGTTTTGAAAGTGCTTTTGTCATATTATAAATAATATCTTTTTCATTAGATATATCGTGTTTTAAATTTACAAAACCGAACTAAACCACACATATAATAAATCAACTCCAATATTAAATTTATACTTTAGTATATGCAGCTTTTTAGAAATTGCAACAAAAGATATCCATCTAAAAAGTATATAAAATCACAAATTATATACTTTTTCATAATATGTATAAGAAGATTTGATATTAATAAATTTTTAGAAATATGCAGTTGGGGGGAAAGATAAAATGAAAAAATTATTAAAAGAATTATATGAAGATGCACAAAATATTGAAAAAAAAGATCCTGCTGCCAAGAATATATGGTATGTAATATTGCTATATCAAGGTTTTCATATATTAGTTTTTCACAGAATAGGACATTTTTTATATAGACACAAATTATTTTTTTTAGCAAGATTAGTTTCACAAATTGCAAGATTTTTTACAGGAATAGAAATTCATCCACGGAGCTACTATTGGAAGGAGATTATTTATAGATCATGGAATGGGTATAGTAATAGGAGAAACAGCTAGCATAGGAAATGATTGTACAATATATCATAATGTAACACTAGGTGGAACTGGAAAAGATAAATACAAGCGTCATCCAGATATAGGAAATAATGTAATGGTTGGATGTGGCGCAAAAGTGTTGGGACCAATAAAGATAGGAAATAATGTAAAAATAGGTGCTAACGCTGTCGTAACAAAAAATGTTGAAGATAATAGCACAGTTGTTGGAATACCACGGAAGAGTTATTGTTAAAAAATAATTTTTAACTTCACTTTTTTTATATAAAATGATATAATACTATAAAATATAAAAAAGAGGTAAAAATTTATGAAAAAACCAGAATTATTAGCACCAGCAGGTTCTTTTAATAAAGCAAAAATAGCATTTTTATATGGAGCAGATGCAGTATATGCAGGTACATCATCTCTTTCATTAAGAACAAGAGCAGATATGGAAGAAGATGATTTGATAAAAACAATTAAATATGCACATGAACTTGGGAAAAAAGTATACGTCACAATTAATATATATGCTTGGGACAATATGTATGATGAAGTTAAAAAGCAAGCTAGAATTTTAAATGAGTTAAAAGTAGATGGAATTATAGTAGCAGATGGTGGGGTTGTAGATGTTATAAAAGAAGAAGCTCCTGATGTGGACATACATATAAGTACACAAAGCAACATTGTAAGTTATCATACAGCAAATTTCTGGCATTCCAATGGTGCAAAACGTGTTATACTAGCGCGTGAGCTTAATAAATCACAAATAAAGGATATAATAGATAATACACCTATGAGATTAGAAACAGAAATGTTTGTTCATGGCGCAATTTGCTTTGGATATTCTGGAAGATGTTTCTTAAGTGACTTTTTAGCTTCTAGAAGTGCAAATTTAGGCGATTGTGCACAAAGCTGCAGATGGGCATATAATTTATATGTTGAAGAAACCAATAATCCAGGAAACTTAATGCCAGTTGAACATGATGAAAAAGGTACATATATATTTTCTTCTAAAGATTTATGTTTAATTAAAGAAATACCTGAAATAATAGAAATGGGTGTTGATAGTTTAAAAATAGAAGGAAGGCTTAAAACAGAATATTATTTAGCAACAGTCATAAATGCATATAGAAATGCAATTGACGATTATATTAAAGCTCCAAATAACTATGATTACACGAAATATCTTAACGAATTAGAAAAAGTAAAAACAAGAGGACTAACTACTTTTTATTTTAATGATAGAAATAATAAAGACTTTCAAGAGTATGAAGGTAAGCAATATAATCCAAACTATGAATTTGGTGGAAAAGTAGTAGAATACAATGAAGATAAATCTGTTGTTGAAATAAAAAATAAATTAACAGTAGGAGATACTTTGGAAGTAATTATTCCTGGTCAAATTGAAAACTATAAATTTACAATTGATAAATTGTTTGATCCAGAAACTGATGAAGAAATTAATACTGTAAATCCAGGAAAAATAGGACAAACTGTAAAATTAAAAATACCTATAAAGGTAGAAGAAAATTGGATTTTAAGAAGAAAAAAGTAGACATAATTTTAAAATCGTGATATAATGTTAAAGTGTTAGAAATTTTATAGAAAGGCGGATCCACTCTATGAGCAGACGGAAAAGACAGATTCAGAGGCAACAAAAGGAAAGAGAGAAGCAAAAAGTAAGAGCAGCAAAAAAAGCGCGGCAGCAAAACAATCCTTTCAGATGGGAGGAAAAAAAGAGGAAGAGATGCCAATCGCAGGTGGCGTACAAGGATGGAAAGTTTCCTGGCATAAATGAAGCATGCGAGTTGAATACTTTCCAGCTTCCTTCACCTGATAACTGCAAGGGCTGTGTACTGGATTGTCCGTACAATAAATAGCCATTGCTATGAAAAGGGCTAGTAACCACAAAGTTACTGGCCTTTTTCTAATTTCATAGAAATAAAAACACCTATTAAAAGTAAAGCGATACATATAAGACCTTGTAAATCGAAAGAAAAACCAGGATATAATATAAATATGGATCCTAATACAAAACCTAGAATTGCATAATATGTTTGTGCAGGAAAGTTAGTTAAACAGTATTTTGAAATATTTAAAAATACATATCCACCTAATAGTAGACCAATTCCCATGGGGATTAGTACATAAAAATCAAGAGTTGATATAGATATTAGATAAATATCATAAATCCCCATAATCATTAATAAAACAGTGCTGCTAACACCGAGGTACAACTACACCTATACTCATTATAAATCCGGCTAGTACTAAATATAAAAAGCTAATACTACTATGTAGAGTGGGAGTGATATTATTTTCAATATAAATTAACAACAAAGTAAATGTAAATGTAAATATTGTATAGATTGTATAATGCAATCTAAATTTACTTTTTTCATTAGCGGTTTTTATTAATGCAGGAATTCCACCAATAATTACGCCTATAAAACAAAATAGAGTTTGAGTAGTAAAGTTATTAAATAAAAATCTTAACAAATTTCCAAATATAATTATTCCTATACCTACACCTATCAATATTGGAAATAAAAATTTTGTATTACCTTTAATATCTTTAAAGAAATTTAATATGCTATCTAATAATTTTTCGTATATCCCAAAAATAACACATAAAACTCCACTACTTATTCCTGGAAGTATTGCACCGAGCACCAATTGCTATTCCTTTTATACACGATAAAATAAAATTCATAAAGCTTCACCTAAAACTATATGTATGCTTATATATGAGTTTTAGTATAATTTTTTACAATATTTAAATTTTATGGTAAAATTATTTAAAACTATTTTATGGAGGATAATATGAGGGATATACCAGATTTTTTAATAGAAATGCTTAATAAGCAATATGATGAAAATACAGTAAATAAAATTATACAAGGCTACAATATTAAACGAAAAGTGACACTTAGAGTTAATAATTTAAAAACTGATTTAAATACTATAAAAAATGAATTAGATAAATTAGGTATAAAATATGAAACTGTAAAGTTTTATGAAAATGCTTTGATTATAGATAATGCAGGTGAAAAAGATTTACAAACCCTTAAAATGTATGAAAAAGGTGAAATATACTTACAAAGCTTATCTTCAATGCTTCCTCCAATAGTACTAAACCCACAACCTAATATGGATATTTTAGATATGTGTGCAGCACCACGGAGGAAAAACTACAGAATTAGCTGCTATTTCAAACAATGAAGCACATATCACTGCTTGTGAAATGAATCATATTAGGTTAGAAAGATTGAAGTATAATATAGAAAAACAAGGGTCTACATGTATATATACAATGGAAAAAGATGCAAGATGTATTGATGATTTCTTTTCCTTTGATAGTATTCTACTAGATGCACCATGTAGTGGTAGTGGAACATTAAATGTAAATGATAAAAGTATTGAAAAGACATTTACCACTAAGTTAATAGAGAAATCCGTTTCTAGCCAAGTATCATTATTAAGAAAAGCACTTAAAATTTTGAAACCTGGTAAAGAAATGGTGTATTCTACTTGTTCAATTTTGTCGGCTGAAAATGAAGAGGTTGTAAATAAAATTATTAAAGAAGCAAATGCCCAAATTGTTCCGATAGAGTTCTATGGAATAGAGGAATTACCAACACTCACAACTCAAATAGAAGGCACCCTTTGTGTAGCTCCAAATGAATTATATGAAGGTTTCTTTATTGCTAAAATTAAAAAGAATACACAAAAATAAATTTACATAAATATCCATTGATTATAAATATATTACCCTTTATAATAAATATATGAGGGTGATATTATGGGATTTATAAAATATGATGGAAATAAAATTATATTAAAAGAATTAAAGAAAAGCTATAATTTTTTTATGAAAGAAATAAATCTTGATAAATCTACTAATGGATATGGATTAATAAGAGATAAAACAAATTTGGCAAAAGAAGTAGCAAGTATTGCATCTGTGGGATATGGTCTTGCTGCTTTAATTATTGGTGTAGAACATAAATGGATAAGTTATAAAATGGCAGAAGAAAGAGCTAGTAAAACATTAGATACTTTTATAAATAATGTTGAAGGGAAGAATGGGTTTTATTATCATTTTATAAATATAATTACAGGAAAAAGAGAATGGAATTGTGAGATTTCTATAATAGATACAGCAATATTTATATGTGGAGCCATTACAGTAGGAGAATATTTTGGAGGAGAAGTAAAGGAAAAAGCTGAAATTTTATATAAAAATATAAATTGGGAATGGTATAGAAATAAGGTTACCAATCATTTTTATATGGGATATACTCCTGAAAAAGGTTTTTGGGGACATTGGGATAGATATGCAGAACAATTAATGGTATATGTTTTAGGAGTAAGCTCCAAAACATTTCCAATTAATAAAAGTATGTATTATGATTTTGAGCGTAAAAAAGCTAATTATAAAAATGAAAAAAATATAATATATACATATTGTGGTGCTTTGTTTACATATCAATTTTCACATGCATGGATAAATTTTATGAATTTAAGAGATAAAGAGGGAATAGATTGGTTTGAAAATTCTATTAAAGCTACAAAAGCTAATAGAGAATATTGTATAGATAATAAGAACGATTTTAAAACATATAGTGAAAATTCATGGGGATTAACGCCATGCATTGGACCAAAAGGATATTGTGGATTTGGAGCAAAGCCTTGTGATGCAAATTTAAAAATGGAAAATGATGGAACTGTGAGTCCTTGTGGAGCAATAGGATCAATAGTATTTACTCCTAAAGAAAGTATTAAAGCGATAGAATACTATTATAATAATTTTCCTAAATTATGGGGAAAATATGGGTTTAAGGATGGATATAATTTAGAAGGAGATAAACCTTGGTTTTCGAAAGAATATATTGGTATTGATAAAGGTATAGGTATGGTTATGATAGAAAATTATTTAAATGGTACTATATGGAAGTATTTTATGAGAAATGACCATGTGAAAGAAGGATTAAAAATGTTAGAAATTACTGACAAAAAGTTGGAATATAAGTAATTGATAGGCAATTAGTTTAAAAATTGGTAATTATGTTTAATTTTTTTATGATTAGTGGTATAATGTAAAAAGTGGTTTTTGCTAGAAATAATTATATTAGGAGGAATAATATTATGGTAAAGATAGCTTTTTTTGATACTAAAGATTATGATAAACATTTTTTTGATATTTATAATAAAGATTATAATTATGAAATTACTTATTTTGAATCTAAATTAAGCAAGGAAACAGCAATACTTGCTAAAGGTTATGATGTTGTATGTATTTTTGTAAATGATACAGCAGATAAAGAAACACTGAAGATTTTAGAAGAGAATGGAGTTAAATTAATAGCTCTTCGTTGTGCAGGATTTAATAACGTAGACTTAGAAAATAAAGGAAATTTAAGAGTTGTAAGAGTTCCACAGTATTCACCACATTCAGTAGCAGAGCATGCAGTAGCTTTACTTCTAAATATAAATAGAAAAATTTATAAATCTTACCAACGTGTTAAAAAGTATAATTTTTCATTAGATGGATTATTAGGATTTGATGTTTATGGTAAAACTGTTGGTGTAATTGGAACAGGAAAAATAGGAAAAGTTTTTATAGAAATTATGAAAGGGTTTGGAGCAAAAGTAATAGCATATGATTTGTATAAGGATGAGAGATCAGCCACTGAAATAGGATTTAAATATGTTGATTTAGATTCTTTATATAAAGAATCTGATATAATATCAATTCATTGTCCACTTACTCCTGAAACAGATAATATGATAAATAAAGATAGCATTAAAAAGATGAAAGATGGAGTAATTATTATTAATACTAGTAGAGGTAAATTAGTAAATACAAATGATTTAATTGAAGAGCTATCAAGCGGGAAAATTGGAGGAGTTGGATTAGATGTTTATGATAATGAAGGTGAATATTTCTTAAAAGATCTTTCTAGTTCATATAAAAGAGATAAGAATCTATCATTACTAATTTCAATGCCAAATGTTATAATAACTTCACATCAAGCTTTTTTTACAAATGAAGCTTTGAATAAGATTTCAAGTGATACTTGTAATAATATTAAAGAGATATTTATAAATGGCAAATGTGAGAACGAATTATAATAAACACTTTTTTATGATAGTTTAAATAAGCAAAATCAGAATAGAAAAGTGGCAAGCAAAAGCTTGCTTTTTTCTATTCTTGAAATTCTTTATTTAATTTACCAATTGCTTTTGTTTCAATTCTCGATACATATGAACGGGAAATCCCAAGCATAGCTGCAATTTCATTTTGCGTTTTTGGTTTTTTTCCACCCAAACCAAAACGAAGCTCTAAGATGGTTTTTTCTCTATCTTTTAAAACAGCTTTCATTTTTTCGTATAGCTTTTTAACTTTCATTTTTAAATCTATTTCATCTTCAATAGATTTATCTTCTGTTTCTAACACTTCCATTAATGTAACTTCATTGTCATCTTTATCTTTTCCAATAGGCTCATTTAAGTATACTTCAGATTTTGTTTTTTTACTAGAACGTAGAAACATTAGTATTTCATTTTCAATACATCTTGCAACATATGTAGCAAGTTTTATATTTTTTGAAGAATCAAAGCTATTAATTCCTTTTATCAAACCAATTGTACCAATTGAAATCAAATCATCTTGATCTATATTAGTAGCTTGATATTTTTTACTAACATGAGCAACTAATCTTAAATTTCTTTCTATTAATATATTACGAGCCTCCTCATCACCATTTGCTAATCTTTCTAAGCAATTTTTTTCCTCTTCGTTAGATAAGGGTTCAGGAAAAAGATTACTGCTTTGTATGTAACCTACAACAAATATTGCAGATTTTAAAAATGCTAAAAAACCAGATATTGAAAGGGCTAACATAAACTGCACCTCCGCTATAAAACTATATATTGATTATATGTGCAAAAAAAATAATTGTGCCTGACCATATAAAATATTTTATTTTAATTGACGTTCTTTACATAATGTGATATACTTCGCTTTGCAACAGTAAATTTGTAAAGCAGTGTATGGAGGACAAGCTATGGCAATTAAAGATTTTTGCATAATTGCAGGAGTGGCTGTTATAGTGTTTTTGGTACTTCTTTATTCTATAATGTCTATATCTTCTGATTGCTCAAGATGTGAAGAAAATGAGGCTTTCGATCAGTTAAAACAAGACAACGCCGAATAGGGATAACCACTATGCCACCAAACACGAAAAAGATGTGATGAACTTAGCTATTTTAAGTTTGTCACATTTTTTTATTTGACATTATAAAGGATGTGATATAAAATACTGTAAATAGAAAGGGGGAAGAGTATGATTGAATTAGAAGAGAATAAAAGAATTCTTGATAATTTATTAAAAAGAATAGAAAGTATACTTGAGTCTCTTTGATCTTAATAAAATTAGTATAAGAATAGAAGAATTAGAAGCCAAAACTATGCAAGAAGGATTTTGGAATGATAGCAAAACTTCTGGTATTGTTTTACAAGAAATGAAATCTTTGAAAGATAAAAAATCAAAGTTTGAAAAAATAGATAATGAAGTAAAGAATTTGATTGAGTTAAATGACATGCTTTTAATAGAAGAGGATAATGAACTAATTAAAGAGCTTCTAAAAAACACTAAAACTCTAGAAGTAGATTTAGAAAAATTTGAAATAGAAACTTTACTATCTCGGTAAATTCGATAAAAATAATGCGATAATAACTTTACATCCAGGAGCAGGAGGGACAGAATCACAAGACTGGGCAGAGATGCTATATAGAATGTATTCTAGATGGGCAAATACTAATGGATATAGCATAAAAGAATTGGATTATTTAGAAGGAGAAGAAGCAGGTATTAAAAGCGTAACAGTATTAATAAGTGGAGAAAATGCCTATGGATATTTAAAAAGTGAGATAGGTGTTCATAGACTTGTTAGAATATCTCCTTTTGATGCAGGAGGAAGAAGGCATACTTCTTTTGCTTCTGTTGAAGTTCTACCAGAAATAACGGACGATATAGAAATAGATATAAACCCAGAGGATTTACGAATTGATACATATCGTGCTTCGCGGTGCAGGGGGCCAACATATTAACAAAACAGATTCTGCAGTTAGAATTACGCATATTCCTACTAATATAGTAGTTGCTTGTCAAACAGAAAGGTCTCAAATTCAAAATAAAGAAACTGCAATGAAAATGCTTAAATCTAAATTACTAGACTTAAAAGAAAAAGAGCAAAAAGAAACAATATCTGAATTAAAAGGTGAACAAAAAGATATAGCTTGGGGAAGTCAAATACGTTCATATGTGTTTTGTCCATATACTATGGTTAAAGACCATAGAACAAATTACGAAACAGGAAATGTTCAAGCTGTAATGGATGGAGAGATAAACGGTTTCATAGAGAGTTATTTAAAATCGCTTATAAAATAGAAACTTTTTACTGTTTTTTAAATATAATATTATTATAGCTATGTTTAGACTTAAATGTAGTTTACACATTAGAAAAAGAAGGTGCCAGTTATGGCAATTATTGTACAAAAATTTGGAGGAAGTTCTGTAGCAGATACAGATAAATTATTTAATGTTTGTAATCATATAAAACGTGAATATGATAAAGGAAATTATGTGGTAGTAGTAGTTTCTGCACAACGGAAAAACTACTGATAAATTGATTAATGAAGAAGCCGAAATATGCAGTAATCCAAGTAAAAGAGAGCATGATGTTTTGGTTTCAACAGGTGAGCAAATTACAATTTCAAAATTGTGCATGTGTTTAGAAAAATTGGGATATGCAGCAATTTCATATACAGGTTGGCAAGTACCAATTATAACAAATGGTGTTTTTGGAAATGCACGAATTAAAGATATTGATACATCAAAAATTGAAAAGAATTTACAAGAGGGAAAAATTGTTGTAATAGCTGGTTTTCAAGGAGTAGATGAGGAATTAAACATAACTACATTAGGTAGAGGAGGCTCAGACACAACAGCTGTTGCAATTGCTGCAAGTCTTAACGCAGATAGATGTGAAATCTATACAGATGTTGATGGAGTTTATTCTGCTGATCCAAGAATTGTAAAAGATGTATCAAAAATAGATACTATTTCGTATGACGAAATGCTAGAACTTGCAAGTATGGGAGCAAAGGTGCTTCATAATAGATGTGTTGAAATTGGAAAAAAATATGATATTCCAATATATGTAAAATCAACTTTTGAAAAAGAAAGTAGAGGAACCTTAGTAACTAAAAGTGACTATTTAGAGGATTTGTTAATTAGTGGAGTAGCAAAAGAAGATAAGATTGCTAGAATTACTTTAATTGGTAAAAATAATAAAATTGGAAGAATCTATAGAATTTTTAGATTATTAGCTGACAATAATATTAATGTAGATATTATTGTTCAAGCATTTGGAGAACACATTTCTAAGGATATCTCCTTTACGGTTAAAGAACAAGATTTAAATGAGGCTTTAGAGATATTAAATGAAAATGCAGATGAATTTGACATAGAAGAAATTAAATCTTCTACTGGTATGTCTAAAGTATCTATTGTAGGTATTGGGATTAGTAATAATCCAGGGGTGGCTGCTACTTTGTTTGAGGTTTTATATGAAAATAATATTAATATGCATATGATAAGTACATCAGAAATTAAAATTTCTGTTTTAGTAAATAGCAATGTTGCAGAAACAGCAATGAAGGCTATACATGATAGGTTTATTGGAAAAGAGACTGTATTAATTTAATATGATAGATAGGAGGTTGCGTTATATGCAATCTTCTATTTAGATTATAGATAAACGTTAACTATAAATCCTCTAAAATTACAATATTTTGATTGCTATATTTTGTAGAATGTAATATAATAATGTCATATTATTAATGGAGGTAGTTTATGAAAGCGTTAATTAGTGTATCTGATAAAACTGGAATTGTAGAATTTGCAAAAGAATTAGAAAAATGTGGAGTAGAAATAATTTCAACTGGTGGAACATACAAAAAATTAAAAGAAGAGGGAGTAAAGGCTATTGAAATAAGTGAACTAACAGGTTTTCCAGAATGTTTAGATGGTAGAGTTAAAACATTACATCCTAGTGTTCATGCAGGAATCTTGGCAATGAGAGGTAATGAATCTCATATGAAACAATTAAAAGATTTAGGAATAGATACTATAGATTTTGTTGTCGTTAATTTATATCCTTTCAAACAAACTATATTAAAAGACGGAGTAACACGTGAAGAAGCAGTTGAAAATATAGATATTGGTGGTCCTACAATGTTACGTAGTGCTGCCAAGAATTATCAAGATGTAGCTGTAATAACAGATCCAACAGATTATGAAAAAGTATTAAATGAATTAAAAGAAAATGGACAAGTTTCTAAAGACACAAAATTTTATTTAATGCAAAAAGTATTTGAACATACAGCAAATTATGATGCAATGATTTGTAATTATATAAAAGAACAAAGAAATGATGAAAGTTTTCCAAGTGAACTTACTTTAACATATGAAAAAGTTCAAGAAATGAGATATGGGGAAAATCCTCATCAAAAAGGAGCATTATATAAAGAAATTGGAAAATGCGAAGGATCTTTGACAGTAGCTGAACAATTAAATGGCAAAGAATTATCTTTCAATAATATTAATGATACAAACGGAGCATTAGAGTTATTAAAAGAATTTGATGAACCAACAGTTGTTGCATGCAAACACGGAAATCCATGCGGAGTAGGAAGCGCAGATGATATTTACACAGCTTGGGAAAAAGCTTTTACTGCAGATAAAACATCAATTTTTGGTGGAATTGTAGTTGCCAATAGAGAAATAACAGTAGACGTTGCAAAAGAAATGAAAGAAATATTCTTAGAAGTTATAGTAGCACCTGCTTATGAAAAAGAAGCACTAGAGTTATTACAAACAAAGAAAAATTTAAGAGTTTTACTATTACCAAACATTGAGAAAAAACAAAAAGAAAATGCATATGATATTAAAAAGATAAACGGTGGAATTATAGTACAAACAATAGATTCAAAATTATTAGATGGATATGAAGTTGTAACAAATAGAAAACCAACAGATAAAGAGTTAGAAGATATGATGTTTACTTGGAAAATCGTTAAATATGTAAAATCTAATGGAATTGCATTAGGAAAAGATAAAAGGTCAATAGGAATTGGACCAGGACAAGTAAATAGAATTTGGGCAACAAAACAATCTGCAGAACACGCAGAAGAACTAATAGAAACTGGAATAACAAAAGGTGCGGTTTTAGCTTCAGATGCATTCTTTCCATTCGCAGACTGCGTAGAAGAAGCACATAAAGCTGGTATTACAGCAATTATACAACCTGGTGGATCAATAAGAGATCAAGAATCAATTGATAAATGTAATGAATATGGAATTAGTATGATATTTACAGGAATGAGACATTTTAGACATTAATAATTATTATAAGGAGAAGTAAATGAATAACAAACTAAACACTAGTGCGAAGGCATTAATAGCATGTGACCTAATTAATGATGTTGTAAAGTTGTTTGGCGATACTTTTTTGGTTGCGTATTTTTTACAAGTTTCAAATGAAAATATTATACAGGTATCTTTATATTATATAATTGTTTACGCTTTATTAGGAATGGGACATATTCTTTTAGGAAAAAACTTAAAAAAACACATTAAAGGAAGAATTAATATTTATAGAATAGGTGTTATCGTAAAATCTATATTTGTTTTATTAATGGTGTTATTAAAAAATAATATTCAGTCCTATTATATTGGTATAGCAATATTTTATGGAATATCTGAAGCATTATATTGGTCTGCACATGGATTAATGAACATAGAAGTGGTAGAAAATAGTAGTAGACAAAAATATACAGTTATAAGTAGAATACTATCCAAAACTCTTAGCGTTATTCTACCAATAATATTAGGAACAACAATTGAATTAACTTCGTTTACAAATATTGCAATATATGTATTTGCTTTAACTATAATACAAATAACTATGTCCTTTTTGATTGATTCTAACAAATTCGATTCACAAGGGAAAAGTGAAAAATATAGTTTAAAAAAATTTATTAAAAGTTTATCTGGAAGTCAAAAGGAAAAAGTAAAGAACATAACTAGACTGGCGTTTTTATATGGATTAATGATGGATACAATAAGAGTTTTAATTGTTGTTATAACTATTATGACTTTTAAAACATCTATAGATTTAGGAATATTAACAACTTTATTTTCCATATGTTCAATGTTTTCTCTTTTTCTATTTAATAGATTCTACAACAAAAAGCATGCAAAAGGACTATTAAGTTATTGCGCAATAGTTGCTCTTATTGGAGTTATAGGACTACTAATTAATATAAGTAAAGAAACCTTGGTAATTTATAATTTTACATATAGTATAACTGTATATATTTTAGAAATAATGTATAAAATAAACTTAGGAAACATTGTTAATGAAAATAATATACAACAATGGTTAGTAGAGTATCACACTATTCTTGAAGCAGTAATGGATATAGGAAGAATAGTAGGCTTTTTACTGCTTTTAATAACTGGATTATTAAATAATATTATATACTTCAAAATATTGCTATTAGTAGTGACAATATCTATTCCACTATATGCAATAATAATGTATAATCTCGAAACAACTAGCAATAAAGGATAGAAAATAAGTTGTAAAGCTAAATGCTTTACAACTTATTTTTGTGTCCTTTTTGTAAATTTCTAGCTTTATCAGTTCTATCATAGACAAGATGTGAATATAATAATTTAGACAATAAAATTAAGTAGAGGAGAGGTACATATGACACTTGAAGAGAGAAAAGGATTGCAGAATAATATTATACAAAATCTGGTTTTAGAAAATAGAGGAAAATTATCTATATCTGGAGTTTTAGATGTTTTAAGTTTTGATGACCAAGTTGTTATTGTAGAAACAGAACTTGGATTATTAACTGTTAAGGGAGAAGACTTAAGAATAAACAAATTAAGTATAGATACATCAGAAGTAGTAATAGAAGGAGAAATATTTAGTATGAATTATAGTGAAAAAGATATGGATAAAAAAGGCGGAAGTTTACTTGGAAAAATTTTTAAATAGGTTTGGTGTTGCAAATGAATAATCAAGCATACTTATTTATGATGTTTATAGTAAATGGTGTTTTAATTGGTATCTTATTTGATGTATTTAGAATACTAAGAAAAACCTTTAAAACAAAGGATGTTATTACATATATAGAGGATATATCATTTTGGATATTAACAGGATTATTAACCCTGTACTTCGTTTTTTACTATAATGATGGTGAAATTAGATTTTATATCTTTTTAGGAATTATATTAGGAATTCTAATTTATATATTAACAATTAGCAAATACATAATAAAATTTAGTGTAACAATAATCAATTTTGTAAAGGGCATAATTAATAAAGTAATTAAATTCGTAGTTTATCCATTAAAATTAATAATAAATTTTATAAAAAAAATATTATTTCGACCAATTTCTTTTATATTTATAAATATAAGAAAATATTTTACAAAAAACAACACATATTTAATAAATATGTTTAAAAAAACTAATAAAACTACAAAAAGTGAACAATAAAAGAAGGATTTTTTCTAAATATGTAGAAATATTATATAAAGGGAAGTATCCGTAAGGATTTTTAATACTTATTGTAGATGTTTGGAGAGTAAATATACATATGAAAATAAGCAAATTATTGAAAAAGTTTTTTATTGTTGGTGTAATTATATATATATCTGTGACTTTTATAAATCAACAAAAATCTATTAATGCATATAATAGCCAACAAGAAATTTTAAGAAATAAAATAAAAGAACAAGAGGAATACAAACAAACTTTACTTGCTACTAAAGAAAATATATCTTCACCAGAATATATTGAAGAATTAGCACGTGAAAAGTTAGATATGTATTTACCAAACGAAAAAGTATATATAGATGTTAATAAATAATCTATGGAACTATGTTTTATAGATTATTTATGTTTTAAATCTTTTTAGAATTTGTATTCTTACAAAAAAATCCAATAAAAATAGTAAAAAATGTAAATTAAATGAAAAAGTACTAGAGATATATTGTTTTATATGATAAAATATCTACATAAGGGAATTTAGTAAAAGTTTAACTATGGGGGAAAGTAATATGGACTATGAAAGTATGTCGCTAGTTGATTTAAAGCAATTAGCAAAAGAAAAGGGAATTAAAAATATTTCTAAATTAAAGAAAGAGGAGATTATCATAGCATTACAAGGATTAGAAGAAAATGATAAAGATAAAGAAGTAATTACGACACAGCAAAATCAATCTCAAGAAAAACCAGAAAAGATACAAAGGCCTGCTGATGGAAGTTATGTACTTGCAAATGATGATCAAATTGCCGAAGGAATACTTGAAGTTTTACCTGATGGATATGGATTTTTAAGAGGAGATAATTACTTATCAACTCCAAATGATATATATATATCTCCAATTCAAATAAGAAGATTTAAATTAGATACTGGAGATAGAATAAAAGGTATTTCAAGACAACCAAAAGAAGGAGAAAAATTCCCAGCATTAATATTTGTTGGAGAAGTAAATGGAGAAGCTCCTGAGAACGCTTATAGAAGAAAATCATTTGATGATTTAACACCTATATATCCTCAAGAAAGATTACGTCTTGAAACTACACCAAATGAATATGCAATGAGATTAATAGATTTAATTTCACCAATAGGAAAAGGGCAAAGAGGTATGATTGTTGCACCACCAAAAGTTGGTAAAACTACTCTTTTAAAGAAAATTGCTAATAGCATAAGTGCTAATAATCCAGAAGTAGAACTAATTGTTCTTTTAATAGATGAAAGACCAGAAGAAGTAACTGACATGAAACGTTCTATAAAAGGGGAAGTTATTTATTCAACATTCGACGAACTACCAGAACATCATGTAAAAGTTGCTGAAATGGTACTAGAACGCGCTAAAAGACTTACAGAGCAAAAGAAGGACGTTGTTATATTATTAGATAGTATAACAAGACTTGCAAGAGCATATAACTTAGTTATACCATCATCAGGAAGAACATTATCTGGAGGTTTTGATCCAGGTGCATTACATAAACCTAAAAAATTCTTTGGTGCAGCAAGAAATATAGAAAATGGGGGAAGCCTAACTATACTTGCAAGTGCATTAATAGAAACAGGAAGTAGGATGGATGAAGTAATTTTCGAAGAATTTAAAGGAACTGGTAATATGGAAGTGCATTTAGACAGAAAATTATCAGAAAAACGTATTTTCCCAGCCATAGATATAAATAAATCAGGAACAAGAAAAGAAGATCTATTATTAAATCCAAAAGAATTAGAAACTGTTTTTGCATTAAGAAAAGCATTATCAAGTATGACTGTTGCGGAAGTTACTGAACAATTATTAAACCAATTAGTTGCAACAAAGACGAATAAAGATTTTTTAGAAAGAATGGAATTTTTCTTAAAACAATTTAAATAAAATAAGCATGTAATATATCTATAAATGATAAGTAGAGCATAGGTACTTAACCAAAATCTACTTGTTATTTATAGATATATTACATTGCACAAAATGAAACCAATTTGCGAAAGATTTTGTAATATTTCCTTACATTTCAACAATTATGCAAGTTTACACTTTAAGCAGTTTTGCGTAATCTATTTATATTTATAAGTCGTTTAATACGGCTTATTTTTTTATTTAATAAGTGAGGTGAGATTATGAAAGTTGAGTTTATTGGCACTTATCAAAATCACGAAATTAAGAAGACTGATACTGGTAAGGACTATGTTTTTTTAACTTGTAAACAAGGTGGAGATAACAGGGATGTAAATATTTTATTATTTAATAATAAAATATTTGAAAATCTACAACTCTTTAAAAAAGATGATCCATTAACTGTTATTTTTGAAACTTGGTATAGTTCTAAAGATAAAAAGCAAGTTTTGATTTGCAAGGATGTTGTTCCTTGTTAGATTTATTTGTTTATAATTTCTTTTTAAATTATAAAAATTTTAATGTAAAAAGGGGGTTTTATTATGGAAAATGTTGTTACTGCATTATCTTCAGGTCTTTCTGCTTCTGTTTTATGGGGTGAAGTTGCAACTATTATGCCTTTCGTAATAATTTCTGTATTATTCGGTTTAGGTTTTTATTTAGTTAAGAGAGTTCTTAATAAAATAAAAAGAGCTAAAGGTGGAATTTAATAATTGGGGCTTAATGCCCCTTTTTTATTATATGGAGGTATTTTATGTATGATATTGTAATTGATATTTTGTGTGAATTTGTAAAGCTTTTGCCAGTTTGCGTATTTCTACGTATGGTTTTAGATGCTATAAGAAATTATTATTTTAAACAATAGGGGGTATTGTATGGATACTTTATATACTGGAAATATTCCAGAAGAATATAAGTTCGCTCGTTTTAGTGATAATTCAATTGATTTATTCAATGAGCAAAATTTAGAAAATGGGGAAGTGTATTTATATTATAGAATTCCCTTATATGACAATTGCTTTGTTTATAATTTAGAAGTTTTGAATAATACAGAATATTCTACATTAACTGAAGTTAAAACAACAAATAATGTTTGTTATAGACGTGATTTTAATAATATTTGTACGATTATTCTTACTTTTGTAATATTTGGTTTATTTTTATTTAACATAGTAACTAGTATAGTTCGTAAAGGTGGTGTTTTAGGTGGGCTTTTATAATATTATAAATTCTTTATTTAAGAATATATTTGCAACATTAAAAATAATACGTAAGTTATTTTTTATGATTATATTTGTTGTTTTAGTTATTACTTTATTAGAAAATACTTGTTTTGCAGTTGCTCCTAGTAAAACTATTGAAATTACTAATTTTCAACAAGGTAGTATTAGTGCTTCTGGTAATGACGATATTAGTACTATTCGTATTAGAACAGATTTTATAAATTTACCCGAAGGTGATTATACTTTGACTTATTCTGGAGCTGAGCAAGCTGGTATTTATTTATATAATATTAATGGTTCTTTTGATAAATTGCTTTTTGCTTGGACTTCTGGCGATATTTATTTTCATTTGAATGGTAATTTTTTAGTTCGATTTACTTTTAAATATGCTAATAATTCACCTATTGCACCTAGTGATATATCTAATGTTGCTTTACTTTTTGAAAATAATGACCCTAATGTTGATTATACAGAAAGTTTAGATATTATAAACTCTAATATAAGTAATGGTTTTAATGTTATCGATAACTCTTTAACTAATTCTAATATTAATTTTACTCCTTCATTACCAGATAGCAACATTACTGATATTACAAGTGGTTACTTTAATAGTTTATTTACAAGAATTTATAATGCTTTAACTTTGCCATATTTTCGGCAATAAAGTTTCTTTTACTATACCATTTGTTAATACTACTTTTGATATTAGTTTTGATTCTGTTTATGGAGATTTTAACTATGAATTAATTAAACCCTATACAAATGCATTTTGGTTTTTTATTGTTTCACTATATATAGTTAAAGATATTTATAAACAAATTAATAAATTGAAATCTGGTAATATAGATAATGTTTGTAATGAAAATGTAAGGAGTGATATTTTATGATAAGTGCTATTATACAAGGTATTTTTAATTTTATTATTATATTTTTTGATACTCTTTTATCACCTGTTGTTAATGCCTTACTTGCTCTTTTTCCTGATTTATTAGTTTATTTTACTCATATTAATACTTTTTTAGATTATATGTTGGAATATGTTGCTTTATGTAGAAATCTTCTTTTTATTCCTCATACAGCTATTATTTTACTTTTAGATTATTTTACTATTAAATATACTATTTATCTTACTGCTCTTGCTGTTAAGTTTGGTATTACTATTTATAATAAATTGAAACCGTAGGGGGTTGGTTATATGATTATTTTTATTTATATTTTTATTGCTATTTTTATTATTTATTTTTTCTTTAACAATAAATTACATATTGATTTCAAAAGCCTTTTTAAGAAGGGTTTTGAAAAGAAAGATAATAAATTCGGTTTGTATACATATACAGGTAAGCAAGGTGATGGAAAAACATATTCTGCTATAAAATTTATAACTAAAATGAAAAATGATTTTGATTACGTTGTTATTACTAATATACATAGCTATAATGCTTTTAAAGATACTATATATATTGATAATATTATAGATTTAATAAAATTTGTTAAAGAAAATCATAATAAAAATGGAAAGAAATATATTATACTTTTTGACGAAATTTTCACAGTTTTAATGAAAGGGCAGTCTATAAATAAAGAGATCCTTTCATTCCTTGCGCAGTTACGAAAACGCGGAATAATTTTCGTAACAACTGCACAAGAATGGAGTGAAATTCCATTAACTTTTCGTCGTTTTTGTCGCTTTCAGATAAGTTGTAAAATGTTCGCTATTCCTTTTATTAATAGAGCATTTTTACTTAATAGAATAAATGATGGTTATAATTCAAAATGGGATGACGAGCAACAAGACTTTGTTGCCCCATTAATACAAACTAATTTTAGTAAAGGTAATTTGTGCGTTATTAATACATATGATACTTTCGAAACTATTAATACATTTTTAACAAGATAACCTTTTAAACAACCTTGCTAACGTAGTTTTGCTTTGATATGCGGGGGCTGACTGAAGGGAAGAAGGGGGACAGCCCCCCTAATTAACAGCCTAACGGCGCTTGAGTGAAGAAAAACGAAGTTTTTCTATATTTAATTTAATTATAGTTGAATATTAGAACATTAAGAAAGGATTTTGCTATATGTCTGGTTTAAAAAAATATATTGTAACTGGTCATATTGTCGAAGTTTATGAGTATAAGTATTATATAAGTGGAAAAGGTGGTTTTACTGGTGTAAAAAAGGGAGAGGGAGAAATTGAAAGTAAATTAAAGAATTATAGTAATACTAATCAACGACGACGTGATATGATTAGGAGATTAGCTTGTTGTAATTTTAATAATAAATATGACAAATTTTTAACATTAACATTTGCAGAGAATAAAACAAATATTCAAGAGTGCAATTTGTTATTTAAGGCTTTTATTAGAAAATTAAAAAATAAGTATAATGATAAGCTTAAGTATCTTGCTGTTATAGAGTTTCAAAAAAGAGGTGCATTACATTATCACGTATTATTAACTATTCCATATGTACCACAAAATGAATTGCAGGAATTATGGGGCAATGGATTTGTATTTATTAATGCTATTGAACACGTTGATAATATAGGTGCATATATACTTAAGTATATTACAAAAGATAACAATGATAAACGATTAATGGGGCAAAAGGCTTATTTAACAAGTCGTAATTTAATAAAGCCTAATGAAATTGTAAATCACGATTTAAAAGATTTTAACAAAAATGAAAGAAAAGTTATATCTAAATATAATTTAAATCGGTTTAAAACCCGTTTATGTGTCAAATTACGATACAGAAATTTTAGGTAATTGTACATATAAACAATATAATTTAGAAAGGATTTGATTTTTATTAGTTGGAAAGATGAGTTAGCAGAAGAAATGGGGTATACAATTTGTCCATTACATTATCAAACATATATTTATTGTGATAATAAATGTGAAAGTTGTGAATTATATAAAGATTTTTTACAATATTTGAAGGATAGGTGATAATATGGGTTTTAATTACTTTTTGATTTTGATTTTTGGTTCTATTTTAATGTGTATTTATGATATTTTTATTACTAATAGAATTTCTAAAGAATGTGCTAGAAAATGTAAATATGAATGCGATAAGTGTGAGAATTGGAAATGTTTTTATCACTATTGTAAAAAGGAAAGAGAGCTATAAGCTCTCTTTTATCATATTTTCTAATTCTATTGAATTATATGTGTTACTTACTTTAATTCTATGTAGTTTTATTCCAATATATGAAAATAATTCATTTACAAAATTATCTCTTTCAATTCTTCTTTTGTAATTATGAGTGTAGTCATCTAATTCAATACAACATACGATTTTACAATTTACATTATTTACTATTGCAAAATCAATACTTTTTGATTTTATTCTGTTTCTTGCTGTATTTTTGTTACTTTTTGTATTTACAATTGCATCTAGTTTTACTTGTGGAAATATTGTTAATTGTAATTTGTCTGTTATAGTTTTTAATTCCCTATAGAATTTTAATTCCGTTTGTGTCATTATATAATCTTTTTTTGAGTAATTTGTTACATTATTAGGCTTTAATATAATTGTATCAGTTTTTTTAGTTATTATTTGATTTAAAACAAGTGCTATTATTATTAATACTAATGCTATATATAACATTTTACCACCTCCTAATATTTATTTTATCATATATATTTTGTAATTTGTTGTCATTTCTTGTCGAAAACAATAAATTGACTTGTTTACATAAATAATGTATAATATATTTTAGAATAAGATAGGAGGGGATAGTTATTTTTAATACTGACACAATTAATCATATAGACTTACGACTTTTAGAGGGGCAAGTTGATATAATTCTTGAAGCTTTGGAATTGTATGCTTTTAATTTTCATAAGGTATATGCAATTGATAAAGACTCTGATTTAGAAGATTTAAGGAATTGTTTATTGTATCATACATATGATTATATTTTATCTAAAAAGGGAACTAATTCTTATAGAGTTGGTTATGATGTATCTAAAAATTGTAGACTTGAACATCAACATAAAAAAAGAATTATCTATTATTCTAGAAAAAAAGTTTCATAAAAGTATTGACAATTTAAAAGTTATATGTTTATAATAAGTCATATTAAACGATAGGGTATTAAGTATCCTTTATAAATATAATGTTACATTGCACAAAATGAAACTTTTGTGCAAATGGGGGCAGGATCAAAAATAGAACTATACTAATATAGTACTACTCTTGAAGTTCTGCCATTCCTTTTATGAAGCCTATTTCAGCTTATTATTCCAACAACAAACTATACTACTTTTTAATAAAATTGCCTTAAAATTGATTCTGAAGGTTCATTATTTTAGTTTATTCCTGATTGGATTTTTTTATTATTGTAATCACATAATTTTAAAATAATTTATATAACTTTAAATTATTTTATCAAAATTTCTTAAATCCTTATATTTCAATATTTTGCTTGATTTTATAGACAACAAACTATATGCCTATTTTTTTAAAACGGCTTAAAATCGATTTTCGTGCGTCGCTTTTTTAAGTATTTTTCAATACTTTTAATAAATGCCTAAAAATCAGCATTTTAGTAAAATTAAATTATAAAGATTAGATTTTGTTATATGCTCATCAAATTTAAAACATGTAACTTGTTGAATAAAGTATAAAAATGTCTTAAATTTGATTTTAGCGCTTCATAATATGAAATTATATTATGGAATTAGTAATTTGAATTTATATGATCATTATACAAAAAAATTATAATGTATTTATAAAATTGCATTACATTTTTTTATTTATAAACGATCATAACAAATGTTCGTTTTTTGAAGTTTAAGTTTTATAAATTAGACTTTGCACAAAATTCAATTTTAGAATTTTGGTTATATAAATTTTATATTTATAATTTTGTTTTTTATTATGTTTTGCAAAATTTTTAAAAACTTATAATAGAAATTCTCTCTTCAAATTTATCATTTATTTCGCAATTATAAATTTTGAAATCAACCTCTTTCCCCTACTTTACCAATTTTATTAAATTAATTTTTTTTCTAATAATTTAATAAATTGTATTTTATATATTTTTTCAATTAATTAAAAACATGTATCTAGCTACTTTTAACTCATATTATTTTTTATAAAAGCAACGAAATGTAAGCTTAACACTTACATTTCGTTGCTAATGCTATTACAATAGCATTAAATACCCATTAAAATCTATCGAGTTTTTTGCAAAGTAACTCGTAGACCAGATGTCTGGAAGTAGTGCTATCGAGGTCGATATAACGAGATATTATTTTGTCAGCAATCTTCCACTCAACTGAGCCATAAATATGCCCAAACATCACACTCTTTGTTCCCGCGTAAAAGCCATCAATAAAGTTGGTGATTTCGATCATTGCTATTTCATCCAACTCAATGTCTACAAGAGCCTTTTTACCGTCCTTTCTGTTTTCAAATTTGAATGTCATTTTTCCTCTTACATTGTCACGTGTCATATTGTTCTCCTCTCATGATTTGTTTTCTAAAAATATCTAGAAAGATTAATACGTTACATTAATATAATATTAACATAAAATAAAAAGTAAAAACCAACAAAACGCATATGAGTTTTGTTAGCTTTTTATATGTATATATAGGTAACAATTATCATTTTTATCATAATGCTCAAAGCAATAATTTAGATCTATATTTAAATTAGTAGATAAAACAAATTGAGTATAAATGTTATATATTAAAGGTGCAATATCTGATTGGTTAGCACCGCCACAATCAAATACCGCATATTTTCCAGCTATAATTTTAACGGGTTCAGAGTTTTCAAGTTTTTCCTTACATCCCACATAATATATCTCTGTATTATCCTCTTGTCTAAAGGTAACTCCATACATACCTAATTCTACAATTTTTTCAAATATATTTCTATCTTTTAAATTCTGATATAACTCTCTAATCCTATACAAAAAATCTTCTTTTGTTTTTGCATATGGAGTTTTGTATCCATATAATTGTATTTCCTCAATTCCTTCAATTTTATATGAATATTTAAAAGGTGTATTAAGTTGATTAAATTGATATACTGGAAATTGTATAAATTCAATATTACTTTTTCTACACTCACTAGGTGTCATATTAAACATATTCCTAAAACTTCTAGAAAAAGATATTTCTGATTCATATTGATATTTAATAGCTAAATCTAGTATTTTTATATCTGAATTTTTTAATTCTTCATATGCTTTACTTAGTCTTCTTTTTCTAATATATTCTGATAAAGACATATTAGTAATAAAAACGAAAATTCTTTGCATTGACTGTTCTGAAACTGCTAATATTTTTGACAATTCAATATAATTAATTTTTTCAGTCAAATGTGTTTCTATATATTTAATTAATTCTTCAAATCTTATTCTATTATCCATAATTTCATTATATTAAAATTATGTTACTTTGTCAACTTAATTGCTACTATTCTTTTAATTATATCAATTCACTATTATAAGAAAAATTTATATTGCTTTATTGAAGAATATGTAATTACACATTTTGTTATTTAAATTTTAATTCTAAAACTTTATTTATAAATTTATTTATTTTTATATAATCATATATAGGAACTCTCGCTCTTTGATAAAATTTATCAAAAACCTCATTAATTTTTATTTCTTGTTTTTTATATAATTCTATCTTTTTAAATAAATCTCTTTTAAAAGCTCTTTTATATGCATGAATTAAACTTGTCCTTTTTATAATAATTTTTCCTTTTAGAAAATTTGGGTTAATATATTCATAAATATGTCTGCCTTCAATAATTTGTGGTGCATTTATTTTTTTTATTAAATATGTATATATTTTATCAGAATATTGATGGTATTTTAAATCAACTTTTTTATCTTTTTTTCTTTTGTTAAAATATTGAAATATTGTTTGATTTTTTGTTTCAGGATGTATCTTTTCAAATTCATTTAAAATATTCTTAACTTTTTCTGGTCTATTTCCTAAACTATATCCAAACATCCAATCTAGACTTAATAATTCAATATTTTCGGTATTGCTTATTTTACGAGCTAATGTTGTTTTCCCAGATCCCATCATTCCTGTTATATTAATAATTTTATCGTCAGTCAAAGTAATCTCAATATCTTCCTTGTCTTTAAAGATTCCTACTTGCATATCAATTCCCTTCAATTTATCTGAAAATATATTAAAGTATTATATATTGTTTATTAAGATGTATAAATTTGTTATTTTTTATAATAATTCTTTATTAAAATACTTATTTCTACAGTACTTTTTAGCTAATCCACCTTCACTTGTTTCTCTATAGTGTTTTCCTAAATCTTTTCCTGTTTCATACATTGTTTCTACAACTAAATCAAATGAAATTTTTTTATTTGTTTCTAACATTGAAGATAATATAGCTGCATCAAAGGCACGCATTGCTGCAACAGCATTTCTTTCTATGCATGGAATTTGAACATATCCATAAATAGGATCACAAGTTAAACCTAAATGATGTTCCATTGCAACTTCTGCAGAATTTTCAATTCTATCAATATCTAATCCAAATAAATATGCAACTGCTGCTGCTGCCATAGAACAGGCAGTTCCAATTTCAGCTTGACAACCACATTCAGCTCCACTAATAGATGCATTTGTTTTTATAATATTTCCTATTACACCTGCAACAGCCAAAGATTTTACTATTTGCTCATCATTAATATGATATTCTTCTTTCATATAGTATAATACAGCAGGTAATACTCCACACGCTCCACATGTTGGAGCGGTTACAATAATTCCACCACTTGCATTTTCTTCACTTGTTGCATATGCATAACTACTAAGTAATCTTGTCTTTTTTATATCATTTGTTTCAAAGTTTAATTTATTTTCATAAATTTTCTTTGCTCTTCTTGGCAGTTTTAATCTTCCTGGTATTATTCCAGTTGTAGTCAAACCATTTTTTATTGTTTGTTGCATTGTTTCCCAAACCACTGTTAAAAAAGATGTTATTTTTTCTTTTCCTTCTACTAGACAAACATAATCATATAAATCTATATTGTTTTCTTTGATATATTCTTTTATTTCCTTAAAATTCTTTTGTTTATATATATTTTCAACAATAACATCTTGTTTATTTTGTATTTTAAAACTGCCTCCTCCAATTGAATACACTCTCCAGTTATCCAATAATTTGTCTTCTTTATATGCAAATATATCAAAAGTATTTGGATGAACATCACAATCAGTTTTTGTATCGAATTCAATTTCTACTTCATAACCTATTAAGGTTTCTCTTATAATGTGATCTGTTAAATGTCCTTTGCCAGTTAAAGCAAGTGATCCATATAATATAATTTTAAACTTATCAGCATTTGAATATTTGTTTCTAAATATTTCTGTAGCCTTTTTGGGGCCCATTGTATGTGAACTAGATGGACCATTTCCTATTTTATATAATTCCTGTAAAGATTGCATATATTTTTCCCTCTTATATTTCTTATTAAAGATTTATTACCATTTTAGATATTGTATAATGTTAAATCTCTTTTGTCAAATAACTTCTATGTACTTTTTTCAAAAAATACATAAACATTGTACAAAATTTTTAAATTTTGATGTATAATTTAATCAGTCAAATTTAAAACTTGGAGGTTTTATATGATTAATAGAGATGACAATCCAGAATATCTAAATTCTTTTTTAGATTATAGTATAACAATACTAAATAAATCGCCAAACTCAATAAAAGAATATAACTATGACCTTGCTACATTTCTTAAATATATTAAAATACATTTTGGACTTACAAACGAAACCGATTTTTCAAAAATCATTATAAAAGATATAGATTTAGAGACAATAAAAAAGATTACTTTAGACGATATACATGCATTTGTATCATATCTTGCAACTGAGCTTAAAAGTAAATCTGCAACTAGAGCACGAAAAGTTTCTAGTATACGTATATTTTTTAAGTATTTATCAGCAAAAGCAAAGTTAATCGAGACTAATCCAGCTCAAAATTTAGAAACACCAAAACAAGAAAAACGTATGCCCAAATATCTTACTTTAGATGATAGTAAGAAATTATTAGATGTTGCTAGTAATGAAGATAATAGGAATTGTGAAAGAGATTATGCTATTACCACTTTGTTTTTAAATTGCGGAATGCGTTTATCTGAACTTGTAAATATTAATATAAAAGATATTAAGTTTGATGATTGTAAAATGACAGTTATAGGTAAAGGTAATAAAGAACGTACTATTTACTTAAATAATGCTTGTATGAGAGCTATTAAAGAGTATTTAGATATTAGACCTAAAGAAGGAGTTAAATACGATTCTAAAGATGCTCTATTTTTAAGTGAGAGACGTGAACGTATTAGTAACAGAACGGTACAATATATTATAAAAAATGAACTAAGAAAAGCTGGACTTGATACAAATAAATATTCTGTGCATAAACTTAGACATACTGCTGCAACTCTTATGTACCAATATGGAAATGTAGATATACGTGCTTTACAAGAACTACTTGGACATGCTAGTATTTCTACTACTGAAATATATACTCATGTCGAAAATGAAAGAGTTCGTAATGCTGTAGAAAGCAATCCTTTAGCAAATATATAGTTTCATATTTACCTATAGATTAAGAAATAGAACCAGCCTGCATATGTATGCAGGCTGGTTCCCTACAGCCCCTATTAAATATTAGGTATTAAAAGTTTTTGCCCAATAGATAAATCACAGTTAGTTAATTTGTTTATGTCTTTTATATTATTTACAATATCTCTAACATCTTTATTTGTATAATAAGAATTTGAAATTTTCTCTTCTTTTGCAATACTCCATAAAGTGTCACCATTTGAAACACAAATGGTTCTATAGGTTGTTTCTGTATGTGAAAAACTTATATTACTTATAAATAAACTAATACATATTATTATTCCTAATATAACTAAAATACTTCTTATAAATTTTGATAAATTAACTATTTTAAACTTCATTTTATCTTCCCCCTATTTATATAAATATACAGATTTGATATATTGTTATACGAACATATTTTCTTTTTATGGATTAATTATAAACAAACAAAAGTTCTTTGTCAATACTTTTTTAGAAAAAAGTGAAAAAATGTTCGTATTGTTTTGTAAAATATATAGATAGAAAAATCCCTGCAACTATATAACTGTTGCAGGGAAGATTATGTTCATAATATAATTGGCTGAATTTGTTCCTTGTCTAACGCACATTCTAACGTTTTTATAATATATTCTGGATCAAAAACTAGTGAACGTGGTTTAGTTATTGGATTATCCTGTCTAAATGGAACAAAAAAATAGTTGTTTCTATTTAATAAAGTACCTATATTTGATGCACTACCACTTAATGCATCATTTGTAGACACTGCAATTACTAAAGAATTATTATTTCTTAAATGTGATTTTGCAGCCATTGTTACTGGTGTATCTGTTATGGCACTTGTAAGCTTAGAAATTGTATTACCTGTACAAGGTGCAATTATCATAATGTCTGTCATTTTTTTAGGTCCGAATTGGTTCTGCATCTGTAATTGTATGAATAATTTTTTTACCTGTTATTTCTTCTATTTCTTCTATAAAATCTTGTGCTTTTCCAAATTTTGTATCTAGATTATAAGCATTAAAAGACATTATTGGTATAACTTCTGCCCCTTGATTAACAATTTCCTTTATTTTTGGAATTGTGCTTTTAAATGTACAAAAAGAACCAGTCATTGCGAAACCCACTTTTTTACCTTCTAATTTCAAAATATATATCCCCCTCTCTTTTTGTCATCTATAATATATTATGAAATTATGTAAATTTTGCAACCTGGTTCAAATATGTTTTAAGAATTATTTTATATTGATTAAATTTTTATTAATACAATACTAATAATAATTAATATTGCAGAAATAATTTTTTTCAATAAATTATCTCTTTCATTTAAGAATAAATATCCAAATATTACATTTAGCATTACAGTTAAAGCACAAAGTGGCGCAATTATTGTAACATTACCTAATTGATATGCTCTTAATTGAACAATTATCATTATTCCCCATGATAAAGCTGTTATTAGTATTGCTTTTTTGTTTCCATTTACTAATTCGTTTTTTATGTCAGATGGCTTTATTCTTTCAAAAATCATAATTAAAAGTGCTGGTATAATTAGTGTTAATGCTACATAGAAGGGTAGATTAAAATTATCTGATATATTTACATCTAAAAATAAAGCAATTGTATAAGAAATATTTGCTAGTATTCCTAATAAAATACATCTATTAAACTCAAACTTACCTTTTTTATAAAAGATAATAACATTACTAAAGATTATAAGCATTGCACCAATAAATTTTGTTAAAATAAAATCTTCTTTAAAAAAGATTAAACCTGCAAATATCATAAAAGTATTTGATAATTGCTTTAGCATACTAAAAGTTGAAGCTTCTATACCACTTCTTACTGTAGTATTTACTCTATCAGTTATTGCATAAAATATAATTGATATAGCAAGCATAATATAAACACTTATATCTGTTGGAAACTTAAATTCAAAAAACGGACATAATAGCAAAGATACTATTCCTGCTCCAATTTGTAGTAGTATAGTTAATGCTCCTGCATTTTTCAATGTTTTTGTTGCAACTTTAAAAAACTGTGTAAATATTGTTGCAAAAGCTAAATATAATAGTACATATAATAACCAATTATTTAATATCATTATATATTCCTCCTATTTTTTAAATAAGTATTCTAATAGAGCATTGTAAATTTCCTCTCTTTTTACCATGTTTTCATGTTCTATCATATATTTAAATTCTTCTTTATCTACTAATTTTGCGTTTTCAACTTCGCTTTCTTGTAATGTGATATGATCCATATCAATTTTATTTATTTTCGCAATATAAAAGTCGTAAAAATGGCTTGCGATATGGTCTTCTTTTGGCCTGCTTTGATTTTTGGTTGTGAAAATATATTGTAAATCTTTATCCTCTAAATGAATTCCTACTTCTTCCTCTACTTCTCTTGTGGCTGCTTCTAAAGAAGTTTGCCCAGCCGATATATGTCCTGCTACAGATATATCCCATTTCCCCGGATTTGTATCTTTTTTGTAAGAACGTTGTTGCATTAATATTTGATTATTATTATCAATAATTGCAACAACAATACATCTATGCCATATTCCTTTCTTATGCATTTCTTTCCTTGTTAAAATTTCTCCTGTTTTTATTCCATTCTCATCTAAAACATCTATCATTTCTTCCATATAATCACCTTCAGCTGAGATTATATCATGCATTTTGTAAACTTACAATATTTCCACTGTAAATATATATAATTCTTGTATCTTGTAAATGAACATATAGTTTTAAATGTAAAAAAGAAAAATATTCTGTACTTTTTAGTAAAATCGTGCTAAAATATATATAAATTTGTAATTTAGGAGGAGAAAATTTTGAAAGCGAATGAAACTATCTTAATATTGGACTTTTTTGGTCAATATAATCAATTAATTGCAAGACGTGTTAGAGAATGTAATGTATATTCAGAAATTGTACCTTATGATATTTCACTTGAAAAGATTAAAGAAAAAAATCCAAAAGGAATTATCTTTACAGGCGGTCCATCTAGTGTTTATGTTGAAGATGCTAAAATGTGCTATCCTAAAATATTTGAACTAGGTATTCCTATTTTAGGAATTTGTTATGGTATGCAACTAATGACTCATATTTTAGGTGGAAATGTTACAAGAGCAGATAAACGTGAATATGGTGTAGTACCAGTTAATATTGATAATTCGTCATTACTATTTAAAGGATTTGAAGAAATAAATGATTGCTTAATGAGCCATACAGATTTTGTATCACAAGTTCCAGAGGGCTTTAAAGTAATTGGTAAAACTGCTACCTGCCCTACTGCTGCTATGGAAAATGCTGAAAAGAAGCTCTATGGAATTCAATTTCATCCTGAAGTAAACAACACTGTAAATGGAACTAATATTATTAAAAACTTCTTATTTAATGTTTGCGGATGTTCTGGAGATTGGAAAATGTCATCTTTTGTAGAAGAATCTATTAAAAGTTTAAGAGAAAAAATCGGAGATAAAAAAGCTCTATGTGCTCTATCTGGTGGTGTTGATTCTTCTGTTGCAGCAGTTTTATTACATAAAGCTATAGGAAAAAATCTAACTTGTATATTTGTTGATCATGGTTTACTTCGTAAAAATGAAGGCGACGAAGTTGAAGAAATTTTTAGAAATCAGTTTGATATTAACTTAATTAGAGTAAATGCAAAAGACCGTTTCTTAGAAAAACTTGCAGGAGTTACAGATCCAGAAAGTAAAAGAAAAATAATTGGTGAAGAATTCATTCGTGTATTTGAAGAAGAAGCAAAAAAAATTGGAACAGTTGATTATTTAGTTCAAGGAACCATTTATCCAGATGTTATTGAGAGTGGTTTAGGTAAAGGTACTACTATTAAAAGCCATCATAATGTTGGAGGGCTTCCAGACTATGTTGATTTTAAAGAAATAGTTGAACCTTTAAGAGATTTGTTTAAAGATGAAGTTCGCAAAACTGGTTTAGAATTGGGAATTCCAGAAAATTTAGTGTATCGTCAACCATTCCCTGGTCCTGGACTTGCAATTCGTGTAATTGGAGATATTACAGACGATAAGCTAACTATTTTAAAAGATGCTGATGCTATTTTTAGAGAAGAAATAAAATTAGCAGGTCTAGATAAAGATATAAATCAATATTTTGCAGTTCTAACAAACTTAAGAAGTGTCGGCGTTATGGGTGATGATAGAACTTATGATTATACTGTTGCACTTCGTGCTGTTTCCACTACAGATTTTATGACAGCTGTATGGGCAAGAATTCCATACGATATTTTAGAGAAAGTTTCAGCTAGAATTGTAAATGAAGTTGAGCATGTAAATAGAATAGTTTATGATATCACAGGAAAGCCACCTGCAACAATTGAATGGGAATAACTTATATAGCAACAAACCCCCGCATTACAAGTGCGGGGGCTTGTTGTTTGGCATCAGTTAGAGAGAAGCTCTAACGTTGTTGGCCAGCCTATCAACAACAGGATTACTTACGCCCTGTAATTTCAGCCAGTCCTCGATCTGTGTTGTACTGATGGAACCGAGTCCTAATTCTGTCAGGCATCTGCCAACAATACGTTTTTCAATCATAATCTGCCGTTCCCTTTCACGTCTTGTTTCTTCAATAATTTTTCTTTCTTCTTCTCTCATATGCTTTCCTCCATTTGAGACGCTCAATAAAATAACATATTAAGCTTATATATAGTTGCTATAATTATATTATAGCACATTTTACATAAAACAGCAATTTATTTTACAGCATCTTTAAAGGCAGACATACTAATTCCTTTTGACATACGAACACGAGGCAAGGCAAATTTATTTTGTCCTGGATATACTCTTCCACTTTTAGTTGTAAAAGCTAATTTATATCCTGCATCTTTTAATACTTTTATTGCATTATCATTATAATGTCCAAAAGGATAACAAAATACAGTACAGCTTCCAATTATATTTTTTGATTTTGTTACATCTTCTAATGCTTCTTTATAGCTTAAATTAACAAATCTTCCTTTTCCATTAGCTCCTGACCTATGCATATCGTGTGAATGTGATTGAAAGTCTAAATGGCTCGATTTATAAGATTTTGGAAGCCAGTTTCCATTCCAGCTGGTTACAACAAAAGATGTTGCTTTAACATTATACTTTTCTATAATTGGTATTGCATATTTTATAAAAGATGCATCACCATCATCTATTGTTACTACGACACTTTTTGCAGGTAATGTTTTTGTTCCATTTACATATGCTTCTACTTCATTCCAAGAGGGAAAGTAATAATTGTTATCTGCTAGATATTTCATTTGAGCTTCGAAAGCTGATACCTCCATCCAGTTATTATCTGCTCCCTTTTCCCCTTTACTTGCATCATAAAAGAAATGATACATTAAAACAGGAAGTCCTCTTTTAGAGGTGTTTACTTTTGATGTAGATGCACTTGTTGTAACTGTTACTGGTTTTTTCTTTACAATTACTTTTCTAGTACTTTCTGCTATGTTATTTGAAGAATCTGCAGCTTTATAAGTTATAGTATATGTTCCTTCTTTTTTTGTATCAACTTCACCAGTAATACTAGTTTTATTTGTGATATCTCCATCATAATTATCTTTTGCTGTACATCCTTCATCTTTATAGGTATCACCAACATAAATACTTACTTCTTCCTTGCCTTTTAAAGTTATTTCTGGTGCTATGTTATCTTCTATTTTTACAATTCTTTCTACTGATACAGGATTTTTATTCTTCGAATTAAATATAGTATATTTCAACTTATATTCACCTATTTTTGAAGTATCAACTTTTCCATCAATCATTATATTTTTACTAATATCATCTTTATTTAAAAATGCTTGTGCACCTTGTTCTTCGTAATTATCATTAAGCTGTAAATTAATGTTTTCATCACCAATTAAAGAAATGGTTGGTATAGCATTATTTTGATAGTTAAAGTATAATACTAAACCTATTGCAATAACTAACGCAACAACAGCTATGATTACGCAACAAATAATAGTTCTTTTCTTATTCAAATTTATCACCCTTTTATTTTAAATATATTATTATATATAAATAATATTCATATCATTATACTACCTCTTTTCGACATATTCTGTCAATACTCTATTTATAACAATAAAAAGCAGAGACCTTAAATCTCTGCTAAAATTTTATTTATAACTTTTATCTACTTCTTTTAACATAACATCATGTGCGCTACCTTCTGCGATACTTACTTCTGACACAAGAGTTAATCTTGCGTTTTTGTGTAATTCTTTTATTGTTGTTGCTCCACAGTTGCACATTGTAGATTTAATCTTTGCTACTGTTACTGCTAAATTATCTTTTAGGCTACCTGCATATGGTATATATGAATCTACACCTTCTTCAAAAGATAATTTATTTTTAGCAGCTCCACCAAGGTCATATCTTTGCCAATTTCTTGCACGGTTCGAACCTTCGCCCCAATATTCTTTTACATATGTATTTCCTACTTTTAATACTCTTGTTGGACTTTCATCAAATCTTGCAAAATATCTTCCCATCATTACAAAGTCTGCTCCAAGTGCTAATGCTATTGTAATATGATGATCATGTACTATTCCTCCATCTGAACAAATTGGAATATATATACCTGTTTCTTCAAAATATTCATCACGTGCAGCTACAACATCTATTAAAGCACTTGCTTGTCCACGCCCTATTCCCTTTGTTTCACGAGTAATGCAGATAGATCCTCCACCAACACCAACTTTTATAAAGTCTGCACCAGCTTCTGCTAGATATCTAAAGCCTTCTTTATCTACTACATTTCCTGCACCAATTTTAACACTATCTCCATATTTTTCTCTAACAAAATCAATAGTTCTTTTTTGCCATACTGAATATCCATCTGAAGAATCCATACAAACCATATCAACACCAGCTTCTACTAATGCTGGTATTCTTTGTTCGTAATCTCTTGTGTTAATACCTGCACCAACAATATAGCGTTTGTTTTCATCTAATAATGAATTAGGATTATTCTTTCTTTCTTCATAATCTCTTCTAAATACAAGATATTTTAAGTTTCCTTCTTCTGTTAAGATTGGTAAACAATTTATTTTGTTTTCCCAAATTATATCATTTGCTTCAGCAAGAGTGATTCCTTTTTTAGCAGATACAACATTTTCTGCTTTTGTCATAAATTCATCAATTGGAGTATCTTGGTTATCCCTTGTTATTCTATAATCTTTATCTGTTACAATTCCTAAAAACTTTCCATTAGCTGTTCCATCTTCTGTAACAATCACAGTAGAATGTCCTGTTTCTTCAACTAATGCAATTACATCTCTAAGTGGAGTTCCACTTTTTACATTTGAATCACTTATAACAAATCCAGCTTTATGTTTTTTTACATGATAAACCATTTCTGCTTGTGCTTCAATTGATTGTGCACCATATATGAAAGCAACTCCACCTTCACGTGCTAGTGCTATACCCATTTCTTCACCTGAAACAGATTGCATAATTGCTGATACCATAGGTACATTTGCTGAATACTTTGGTTCTTCTCCTTTTTTAAATTTTACAAGTGGTGTTTTTAATGATACTTTATCAGGTATACATTCTTCTGTTGTTAAATTTGGTAATAATAAAAATTCATTAAAGGTTCTTGAAATATCTTCTAAAATCTTTGCCATATTTAATCCTCCTAAAATTTATATTAAATGAATGAAGCCTTTTAGCTTCATTCTTGTATGCCATAATTTTCCTAAACTATATTTAATATTATACTATATTTGTTTTGTTATGTAAACAGTGTTCACAAAATTTATTTTCTTATTTTACTAGTCTTTCGGTTTCTTTTGCTATCATTAATTCTTCATTTGTAGGGATTACATATACTCTTACTTTTGAAGAATCCTTTGAAACTAATCTTTCTTCACTTCTTACATTATTTCTATTTTCGTCAATTTCAACGCCCATAAATCCTAATCTTTCGCAAATTCCTTTACGTATGTTAATTTGATTTTCTCCAACTCCACCAGTAAATATTATTGCGTCTACTCCGTTCATAGCAGCTGCATATTTTGCAATAAATCCTGCAACAGAATATTTAAAGTTGTTCATTGCAATTAAAGCTCTTTTATTTCCTTCTACAGATTCATTTTCTATTACTCTAAAGTCTGGTGCTAATCCTGAAATTCCTTGCACACCTGAAACTTTATTTAAAAGATTTTCTACTTCTGCAGCTGTTTTATTTTCTTTTTTCATAATGAAAGTAACAACTGATGGGTCTATATCTCCACTTCTTGTTACCATAGGAACACCAGCAAGTGGTGTAAGTCCCATACTTGTATCTACACTTTTTCCACCTTCAATTGCACAAACACTAGAACCTTGACCTAAGTGGCATGTAATAATTTTCAAATCTTCTATTGGTTTATTTTCAATCTCTGCAAGTCTTTTAGATACATACATATGTGATGTACCATGAAATCCATATTTTCTTATACCATATTTTTCATAATATTCATATGGTATTGGGTATAAATATCTTTCTTCTGGAATTGTTTGGTGGAATGCTGTATCAAATACACCAACCATTGGTTTTCCTGGCATTACCTTTTTACAAGCCTCAATTCCTATAATTCCTGCTGGATTATGAAGTGGTGCTAAATCTGTACATTCTTTCAAAACTTCTACAACATGTTCATCTATTACAACTGATTCTGCAATTTTTTCCCCACCATGAACAAGTCTATGTCCTATTGCTTCTATTTCATCTAATGAATCAATTACTTTATATTCTGGATTAATTAATTGTTTTAAAGTAAAATCGACTGCTTCTTCATGATTTTTTGCAGGATGAGTAATTTCTATTTTTTGTCCGTTTACTTTATGTGTAATAAATGCTTCATCTTCACCTATTCTTTCATATTTTCCTGATGCTAGAACATCTTCTGTTTCCATATCTATTAATTGATATTTTAAAGAAGAACTTCCGCAATTTAATACTAATATTTTCATTTGTTTAACCTCCTAAAAATTATAATCTAAATTATATCATAGAGCTTTTTAAAAGTCTAGTAATTATTTATGCATTTATAATTTCATTTTTATATAATATATCTTCTAAATATTCATCTTCATTTTCCCATAAAACTTTTTCGTTTTTAGTTGGATACCACTTTTTATACGACTCTTTTAGTCCATTTGCAAAACATAAATTATTTCCTCTTAATATAGACCTTCGTACAACAAAAGTACTGCTTGTAGGATATACTAAAATATAATCAAATCCATTCTTAAACAGTATATCCTTAATTGCTTTTTCTGGTGTTATTAAAATAATATCATATTTATTAATATTATCATTTATTGCTTTAATATAATTATCTGGATATAGTGGATTAAGTTTCCTATCCTTTATTCCTTTTCTCTTTTCAATATTTTTTGCTAATTCTATATCGTTATATATCCATTTGTAATTACTAGCTTCTAAATCTAGTATATTATTATATTTGCTAGACAACTGTGTTTTACCTGTACAAGAAAAGCATGATACTATCTTTGCTTTTGCCACTTATCCTTCACTTCTTTCTATATTTTGAGCTTGTACAGCTGTAATTGCTACAACTCCAACTATATCATTTGCATTACATCCACGAGATAAATCATTTACAGGTTTTGCTATTCCTTGACATAGTGGACCATACGCTTCTGCTTTTCCTAATCTTTGAACTAATTTGTATCCTATATTTCCTGCATCTAAGTTTGGGAATACTAATGTATTAGCCTTTCCTGCTACATTACTTTCTGGTGCTTTACTTTTTGCTATTTCTGGAATAATAGCGGCATCTAATTGTAGTTCTCCATCAACTAATAAATTTGGCTCTTTTTCTTTTACAAGTTTTGTTGCATTTACAACTTTATCAATTTCACTTGATTTTGCACTGCCCTTAGTTGAATATGATAGCATTGCAACTTTTGCTTCTCTCCCAGTAAGCATTTTAAAACTATTCGCTGAAGAAATTGCTATTTCTGATAATTCTTCTTCATTTGGATATGCATTTAATCCGCAATCACCAAATACAAAGGTTCCATTTTCTCCAAACTCACAATTTGGAACTACCATTAAAAAAAATGCTGAAACAAGTTTTGTGTTTGGTGCTGTCTTTAAAATTTGTAAAGCAGGTCTTAATGTATCTGCTGTTGAATGTATAGCTCCTGAAACAAGTCCATCACAATCCCCTGCTTTTACCATCATCATTCCAAAATACACAGTATCTTTCATTAATTCTTTTGCGGTTTCATATTCCATTCCTTTTGCCTTACGCAACTCGTAAAAAGCATTAGTATATTCTTCATACTTATCAGCTTCTATTGGATTTATAATAGTAACTGAAGATAAATTTAATCCTTTATCTTTTGCTTTTTCTAATATTTTTTCTTTTTCTCCTAGCAAAACAATATTTGCGAATCCATCTTTTAAAATAGTATCTGTTGCTTCCAATACTCTATCGTCTGTTGCTTCTGGTAATACAATTGTTTTAATATCTTGCTTTGCTCTATTTTTTATTTCTTCTATAAACGACATTTTCTACCTCCATTTTTATTATAGAAATATTATATCTTTTATTTTTAAAAAGTACAACAATTTTGTTGGATTATTTTCCTTGAATTTTAGAATATACTTTTGTTACTATATAAATTATTTATATGGCTTGAATAGAAATTTGTTTTGATTTATAATAAGAAACGGTGAAATTATGAAATTAGAGTATATTGTAAAAGATGATAAATATTTTAATATAAAACAAATATTAAAAGAAGAGTTTAATATGTCTTCTAGACTTATTTTAAAACTAAAAAATTATAAGCGAATTATCTTAAATGATGAAATTACCTATATTGATAAAGAAGTTAAAATAAATGATATAATAAAACTTAATATAGACTTTGAAGAAGATAATTCAAATATTGTTCCTACAGAAATGAAATTAGATATTATATATGAAGATGAAGCTATGCTTATTCTAAATAAGCCAAGTAATATGGCTGTTCATCCATCTATACTTCATTACGATAATAGCTTATCTAATGGTGTTAAGTTTTATTTTGATAAAATTGGATTAAAAAGAAAAATCCGTCCAGTAAATAGACTAGATAGAGATACATCACGGTATAGTTATTTTTGCTAAGAATGAATATGTTCAAGAATGTTTAGCAAAACAAATGAATAACCATACTTTTAAAAAAAGTTATATTGCAATTGTTAATGATATATTAGATAAAAAGCATGATATTATCAATGCTCCTATTGCAAGAAATGAAAACAGTATTATAGAAAGATGTGTTAGAAAGGACGGCGATATTGCTATTACAGAATATTACGTTATAAAAGAATTCGATAGCATGTCTCTTCTTTATATTTCATTGCAAACAGGAAGAACTCATCAAATACGTGTTCATATGGCACACATAGGACATCCTATTGTTGGAGATAGTTTATATGGTACTAATTCAAAATTAATAAATAGACAAGCATTGCATTCTTGTAAAGTAAGTTTTAGTCACCCTATTACTAAAAAACATATGAATATAGAAGCAAATTTACCAACTGATATCTTAAACTTAATGCAAAACAGATAGGTTTATTCCTATCTGTTTTGATATATAAATAAGTAAATCTATAAGCCGGGTTCTGTCGTGAACGGTCATTTATCTATTCCTTATATTACTATAAGACTTAAGCCACCAGTACCAAGAAGATGAAAGAGCTTCTTATCCTTCTTGGAATTACAAGGTGTTGCTCCAGATGGGGTTTACATTGACCAAATATGTCACCATACTTGCGGTAAGCTCTTACCTCACCTTTTCACCCTTACCTAAACTTTAGGCGGTTATTTTCTGTTGCACTTTCCTTAAAGTTTCCTTCACTGGACGTTATCCAGCATCATTGCTCTTATGGAGCCCGGACTTTCCTCGTACGCAACCTTTCGGTTTTGCTATACGCGACCATTCAATTTACTCTTTAACTATTTTACTATATATTAGCATATTTTTCAAGACTTATTTTTTATTAAATTCACATTTAACTTTCAAATTCATTTTGTTTATTCTTAAAGAATTCATAAAAATATCTTACATTTTCAAGTTCAGTCCATTTTTGTATTTTATAATTTTTTGTATCTAAATTGTATATTTTAGCATTTAAAATTCCTAATATGAATGGTGAATGCGTTGCTATTATAAATTGAACACCCAAGTATCTTGACGTCTTATTTATTTCTTCTGCAAGTTTTACTTGATTTTGCGGAGATAATGAAACTTCTGGTTCATCTAATAAATATAATGTATCTGGCTGAATATTATCTTCTAAAATTTGCATTGTTGTTTCTCCATTAGAATATTTATCTTGTGAAAACTTAAATCTTGCAAATTGTTTTTCACCTTCTTTAGTTTTTAAAAATTCTTTAGCATTTTCTAACCCTCTTTCTCTTGCCAGATTACTTTCTATACATTCCTTTAAAACTGCATCTTGCTGTATTTTCCTTATCTCATATAATATTTCCTCACTCTTTATATATCTACTATTTACTGGTATTTTAGTGATTTTTCTACCGTTTTCGTTTTCTCCTAGTTCATAATCACATTTAGACGCATAATCTTCAAAATAATCTAATGTTCTACTAACTTTCTCTTTTCCTTTTAGATTTAATTTATGTGCAATAATATTTAGTATTGTTGATTTTCCAGATCCATTACTTCCATATAGTACAGTTATATTATCAAATAAAAACACATCTGGTTCTTTATTTTTTAATACATTAAAAGGATATATATTGCTATTTCTACTTTTGCTATTACTTAATTTAAATATTTTTAAATAGATCAATATTTTGCCTCCTTAGATATGAATTATTTTTCTATATTTCAAATTGATAACCATCTTCTACTACTAAAAAATTTTCTATTTTGTTAGTTTTAAACTCTTCTCTTGTTATATCTCTTAAATGCGTAGCTATAATTTGTTTTTTATACTTATCTATAAGATATATAATATTATCAATTCCTAAATGACACTCATCACCTTGAGCAAATGAAGAATCTGCTATTATTATATTACTATTATTTACAATTTCTTCAACACCAGTACAAAATCCACTATCACCTGTCAAGCCTAATACTTCATTTATGACATAGCCATATGCGGGTTTTTCTTCTCCGTGTGAAACTAAAATTGCCTTAACCTGATATCCGTTTATATCATTTATTAATACATTAGAATTATTTAGTTCAATATATTTTATTTGCATTTTTTGTTCTATTTCTTCTTTATTTTCAAAATTATAAGCATCAAATAATTGAACTACTTTATTTTCTATTCCTTTTGGACCTATTATAGTAATTTCGCTATTTATATTAATAAATCTAAAAATATATTTCAAGAAAAATGGTAAATCTGCTATATGATCACCATGCATATGTGTAATTACAATTGTTTTTATATCTTCTGGTGCATAGTTTTTCTTTAATAACTGTTTTAATGTTCCATTAGGCATATCTATTATCATATCATTATTAATTAAAGTGCAAGCACTATTATATTTGGTATATATGCTACCTGTTCCTATTAATTCTACTTTCATTATTATACTCCATTATTTTATTAATTTTCTTCTAATTCATTTTTTATGTATGATAACATCTCTTCAAAATCTTTAAACTGATATTGTGACAATCTATTTATTTCTTCTCTGTCATAGTTTGAATATTTATCATAGATCGCACAAACTTCTATTTCTGCTTTGTTTGCTGCTTCTATACCTATTAATGAATCTTCTATTATTATACATTCTTCTTTTTTTACATCTAATTCTTTTAAAATTTTATAATGAATTTCTGGGTTTGGCTTTAACTCTTTAACTGAACCTTTAGCATATATTAATGTAAATATATCTTCAAAATTTGCTTTAGATATTATGTTCTTATTCTCTTTTTTATATTTTTCTATTGTGTGATCATTCGTAGAGCTTGCAATAGCCAATATAAAACCTTTCTGTCTTAAATACTTTAATATATTTTCAGCATTAGGCTTATAATCTACTTTTTCTTTTAAATATTGGTCAGCAATCTCATATCGTAATTCTCTTATTTCTGTTGCAGACATTTTAGAATTGTATTTTTCCTTTAGAAACTTACAATATTCTTGATATGCATCTTCACATTTACTATATTCTTTTAGCTTAGAATCTCTTTGTTTGGCAATATCTACATTATCGATCTTTCCATTCCCTATTGCTTTTATAAGTTCTTCGTCTATATTATTCCATACACCTATAGAATCAATAAGTGTTCCGTCTAAATCAAAAATAATTACTTTTTTACCTTTTAACATTTTATATTTCCTTTATTATTAATATTCTTTATTATATTGGACTGTACTTTATAATTTCTTTCTGGATCCATCAATCCATTTACTTCTTGTTGAACATCTGTTAATTGAGTATAACAATATCCGCATATATATGGGATATTATAAATTAGTTTTGTAAGTTTTGTAAATCTTTCTATAAGTTCTTTTTCATCTTTTACTTGTTTACCATATCCCCATCCTTCCTCCGAATTAATTGCAATGCCTCCATATTCACTTATTATAACTGGTTGTCCCTCATATTTATATCTGTTAGAAAATAATCTATGTTTTCCATTATATTCTTTTAAATTATTCAATACTTTCATTTCTTTATCTGTATATTCTTGATAAAGCAATTCATCATCTTGTCTATAATCATGTATTGTTATGATATCTGATATTGTATGTTCCCAACCATCATTTGAAATAACGGGCCTTGTATCATCAATTCCTTTAGTTAAGTAATATAAAGCATTAATAAAATCTTGTTGTTTTTTTGATGTACTAACTTCAGGTACTCCCCAAGATTCATTAATAGGAACCCATGTAATAATAGAAGGATGATTATAGTTTTGCTTAACTACTTTTATCCATTCATTAGTAAAATTCTGTAATGACTTATCATTAAAACTATAACAATTAGCCATTTCACTCCATACTAATACACCTTTTACATCACACCAATATAAAAACCTTTCATCTTCTACTTTTTGATGTTTTCTTATTCCATTATAGCCTAATGCTAAAACACTTTCTATGTCACTTACTAGACTTTGTTCATTTGGTGGTGTTAAATGTGATTCTTTCCAATATCCTTGATCAAGTATTAATTTTAAATACAATTCTTCTTCATTTAAATATATTTTATTTCCCTTAATCGATATCTCTCTTATTCCAAAATAAGAATCTACAGTATCTATAACTTTATCTTCACAATATAACCTATATGTAATATCATATAAGTTAGGAGCATTCATAGACCATTTTTTAACAATGTGTTGTATTTCTTCTGCTACTATATTCATTTCTGATTTATAATAATTATTATTTATTATTTCTTTTGTTTTGTTTAATATTTGTCCATCAAATGATATTAATGTTTCAATATAATAATTTTGATTTTCTATGTCATTTTCAGATAAATTAGTTTCAATTTCTAATTGTACCTGCTCTATTTTGGGTGTTATTTTAACATTTTTAATATATTTTTTAGATACTATTTCTATCCATACCGTTTTCCAAATTCCTGTAGTTTGTATATACCAACATTTCCAATTTTCTTTTTTATATCTTTGTTTTCCTCTAGGTTGGTCTTTTGATAAAGAATCTTCTACTTTTACAGTAATATCATTTTCTCCGTCTATAATATATTTTTCTATATCAAATGAAAATCTAGAATATGCACCAACGTTTTCCCCGATATAGTTTCCGTTAATCCATATTTTTGTTTTATAGTCACTACCTTCAAAATTTAGTATTACTTTCTTATATTGAAATATTTCTTTTGATATATTTATTTTTCTATTGTACCACACAATATAATGGATACTTTCATCTGCTAATCCACTTAATTTTGTTTCATAAGTAAATGGCACCTTTATTTTATTTGAATTGGGAAAGTTTAAAAAGTATTTTTTTCTTTCTCCTTCATTGCTATCGTCAAATATAAAATTCCATTCTCCATTTAGATTTTCCCAATCTTTTCTTACAAATTGTGGTCGTGGATAATCTTTAATATAACATCTCATTTATTATCCTCCTAATCTTAATATGCTTTTAATATTATAAATAACTTACTATATCTTCAAATGTATCATATCCGCTTTCACTATTAATATGTCCTGCATTTGGTATCAAAATTTGTTCTGTAGCAACAGTATTTGCAAATTCTTTTTCTACTTCATATTTTACATATGGGTCATTGTTTGAATAGAAACATATTATTTCATTAGAATATTGCTTAACATCTTCTAAATTATCAAAGTACATACTTTCATTAACATTATCGTAGTCAGCATTTATTCCTAGATAATTATTAAATGCACACACAAAAATTAGTTTTTTAACCTTTACCTTGTTTTCAACTAAAAACTTTGATATGAATACTGGTGCAATACTATGACCTATTATTGTTGTATTTTCATTGATTAATCCTAAATCCAAATAATATTTAAGCAATTTACTCCAATTTTCATAATTTTGATAACCTACTCCTACTGGAAATTGTGGTACATATACTTGTTTTCCATCAGATGATATAAAATCTTGTAACCAACTAAACCAATTTCCAAAAGGACTCCCAAAACTTCCATGTATTATAAAATAATTTTCCATTTAATCTTCCTCCTAAATTATTCTATTTAGTATTTACAACATTTAATCCTTCAAATCTTCAATAAAATTTAATTTTTCGATTGTTTCTTTTCCTATTATTTCATTCGCTAATTCTACTAATTCGTTCCATAACATTATTTGCCCTCTATAATGTACATCTAATCCATATAAAACTTTTACATTATATTTTGTAGCAATATTCCAAAATTCTTTACATGGATATGCTACATTATTTAATTTTTCTTTTTGTTCTTCAATTGGCAAATTATTTAACTTTTTGCCTTCATGATATGTTTTAGAAAATATATTATTTAAATTTATTTCTAATGGTATATTATATTTCTCAGCTGCTTTACATACCATATTTGCAACTACATTTTCTATATTTCCAAATTCTTTTCTTTTCATCATATATATATCTGGATGCGCAATTATGTTTGGTATATTTAGCTCCATTGCTTTTTCAACATATTCTGCATATCTAATTAATTCTTCATCAGTGAAATCAGCTTTATTAAAGATTTTTAATTGTTTATTGTCATCATAAATAAAGTGCTGTCCTAATATAATTTTATTACTTTCATTCTTTAACTCTTTTATATTTTCTTCTTCTCCTGGTAAATATTCAACTTCATATCCAGTCTCAATTTCTATTTTATCAGCATATTTTTGTTTTAATTTATTTATAGAACTTAAATATTCATTTCTAGTCTCATATTTCATTCTCATATCAGTTCTTTTATCTACTTCATTCTTCTGTGGGCAATGATCAGTAAATGCTACCTTTTCAAATCCCATTTTTATATATTCCTCTATGTATTCTTCGTCTTTCATATCTAATTCCGCATGTCCACATCTATATGTGTGTTGATGATAATTAAATTTTTGCATAATTTATTCCTCCCAATATTATTTAGTATAGATTTAATTGTTAAATATTTCTAAAGGATATATTTTGTTGGCTTCAAAGTCTTTTATAAATTGCATATTTATATCGTATGCTCTTAATTCTTCTTTTGACATGTTTTTTATTTCCTCAATATCGATCCACTTTACATCTAATATTTCTTCTGTATCATATTTTATGTTTTCTTCAATAATGTCTACTGTAAATCTTACCATTAATTTTTGTTCATTTTCTTTAATAACAGTAATCATTGGTAAAACTCCAGTAAGTTTAACTTTACAACCAGTTTCTTCATATATCTCTCGAATGGCTGTAGCTGTTATTTTTTCTGGTTCATCTACATGTCCTGCTGGAATATTCCATTGACCATAACACTTCTTTTGTGCTTCTTTTACCATTAATACTTTATTATCTCTTACTATTAAACATCCTGATATAACAATCATTTTCTGACCTCCTACTAAAAAATGTTAATCTATATACTTTATATCATAAATTAACATTTTTTCATAGTATTTTATAATATTTCACATAATATTTTTATTACAAAGTATGTTAGTTTTTAATATTAGAATTATAATTTGCAAAATTTTTCAATTAGCTTTTTGTATTGTTCAACAAGTTTGTATAAGCTGTTAACATTAACGTATTCATTTGTTTCATGTGCAGTTATTGGACCAGCGCCTAATATCATACAATTACTTTTTATAAAACTTGCTTCTGTAATAAAGTTGCATGTTTTTTTAGATAATTTGGATTCATTGAAAAATGGTGATAGTTTATTAAGTTCTTGAACTGTGGCTAAATATTTTTTTCTTAACTTTTCTATTTCATTAATTATTATTTCTTCTACAAATTTATTAATAGTCCTAAAATCAATTAAAATTTCGCATTTTTCTGGGACAGAATTAATTGCACTTCCTCCATTTATTGTTCCAAGGTTCATAGTAGTATAAGGAATTTCAAAGTTTTTATCTAAAATTGTTTTTATTTCATTTTGATAAAATTCGTTTAATTCATTTATAAAGGATACTGCACTCATGATAGCATTTTTTCCTTTTTCAGGTGTACTTGAATGACATTTTATTCCTTTAAATGAAATTTTATATTCTATCAAGCCTTTACTTCCTACTATTATCTCATTGTTTGTAGGTTCACCTATTATCATTGTTTCTGGGAAATTATTTTCACATTTTACTATCTCTTTAATTCCCGAAAAACCAATTTCTTCATCATATGAAAAATATAATTTTATCCCTTTATTAAACTTGTTAAAATCAATTTGAGATATTGCTGCAATAATTGCTGCAATTCCAGATTTCATATCACAAACACCTAAACCATATATTTTATCATTAACTTTAGTTAATCTAAATTTTTCATATTTCCATCCATCAACAAATTCAACAGTATCGGTATGTCCTAAAAAACCTAATGAAGTTTCATCCTTATTAGACATAATTAAAAATCGGTCTCTTTTTTCTGTTTTAAAACCTATTAAATTTAATATTTTTTCTATATAGTCTAATATTTCTTTATTTTCTTTATCTTTTATTGTGTTGTATTTTACCAAATCTTCTAAAACATTTTCTACCTTTAACATATTTTACCCTCCTACTCTATTTCCATATCTTCTTTGTTATAAGAATTTAACATCTTAATTCCCTGATCTAAAGTTTCTCTATTTAAAGAATCCAAATCAATTTCTAAAAATATATTTTGCATGGTTTCTGTTTTACCATTTGTTCTTTCTCTTTCAACACTTTGAAATAAGTTAGGAATTTGTTTAAATCCTATTTTTAAAGCAATGCCATAAGACATAGATCCTTTATCTAAAGTTCTCATATATAATCTTTGATATCCTAAAACTTTAGCTTGCATAACACCATATAGCATAAGTTTATTTCCCAATCCTCTTCTTCTATATTCATTTAATACTGCAATATCTGCCAGATACATAACATTTTTGTTTTGAAATTCAACTGGTTGATCTTCTTTTATACCTCGTTCTAACGCAATTAGTCCGTATACATTCCTCGTTATTATATGCACCATAAACATATCCTTTTTCTTGATATTCTTTAAAAATTTTTTCTAATTCTTCTTCTGTATATTTTTCGTTATAAGGTGGACCTGAAAACACCTTATATACTCTTTTAAAATCTTGTAAATTTGTAAGTTCTTTAATTTGACCATCCATATTCTTCACTCCCTATATTAATCTTAAAAAGAAAATGGTAAAAAAATAGATATGTAAAAAGACCATATATAGAATTTTTCCTACATATAGTCTTTAACATATCTTATCTATAAAATATTTTTAAACTATCGTAGGTACAACTTTTTTAGCCTGTACCTACGCATTCTTTTAGAATTCGATAGTTACAAGCTCCTACGATGATGATGTATTCTGTTTAAAAATATTCTTAATTCCATTTTTTACCTCTTTCCTTTATGTAAATAGTATAACAAAAACATTTTAAAATGTCAATTATATTGAATTGATGGTTATTTCTTTCAAATTATATAATTACTATTTATAATATTCTTTTTGCTGGATATATTTCAAATAGTCCTAGTTTGTCAAATGAAATTCTAAAAGGTTTAAAATTTTCCATTATTACATTTCGCATCTCAATTAGTTTATTATAGTCCTTATCGGAATGAATACTAATATGAGGTAAATATGTATTAGGATTAAATTTCTCATTTTTTGTTTTGTTATATATTTGACTTTGAATTTCTTTTAAATTATTGTTTGGTACGAAAGAAAAATACATATTAAAACTATCTTCATTTCCTTGTTTTATTTTCACATCTTCCACTAATACTTCAATTCTTTTCATATGAATTGTATTAAAAATTTTTATTGCTTCTTCTTTATTATTTTCATCCCAATATGATAAAGTAAAATGATATGGTAATGTATCTGCTTCTTCTCTATCCTTTAAAGTATACGGATATTTTAAGTAAGGTACTTTGCACAATTTATAGGCTGTTAATTTTGATAATATATTATAAATTTCCTCTAAACTTTTTTCATCAAATAATGTTATACATGTATATCTTCTTTTCATTTTACCTCTAACTATTCTACTTCAATTGTTTCATCATTTTCTAATATTTCATATTCAACTTCATATTTTTCAAACATTTCTTTTATATAATCAAAATTTGGAGGAAATGCTGGATTATCCATATGAATTGGAATTGTTAATACAGCTCCTACTTCTTTTGCATATAAAGCAGCTTCAAATGCCGACATAGTTAATCCATGTCCTGTTACTGGAATACATAGAATATCTGCTTTATATTCATTTCTAAAACAAATAGAGTCACTCGTTGTGTATAATCTGTTTTCTCCATCATCAATAATATATCCTACATTTTCATGTATTTCTTTTGGACCTTTTAATAGTGGCTGATATCCATGTATTGCATGTACTACTTCTATTTTTATAGTATCTAATTCTATAATATCGTTTTCTTTTATTATACGTATCTCTAAGCTTTCATTCGCCTCACTAACTTCTTTTGTCGAATAAATTATTATGTTTTTATTTAGTTTTGCTAATGCTTCAGCATTACAATGGTCTGGATGTTTATGTGTTATTAAAATTATATCTACACTATTCCAAATATCAAAATATTCATCTTTATATTTTAAATTTCCTGGATCCACTAATATTTTCTTTCCTTTTGTCTCTATCAATAAACATGATTGTGGAAATTTTGTAATTTTCATAATTAATCAAACCCTTTCTTCCTTTTAGTAATTTATTTAATTTTTTAGATTAAATTTATTTATCATTTCCTTAGTAGCAAAACCATTTTCTCCTTTTACTTTTTCTAAAAAAACGATTCCATCTAGATGATCACATTCGTGCTGTATATCTCTTGCAGTAAATCCATGTACTTGTTTTGTGATTTTTTCACCCTTTTCATTATAATATGTTACCTCAATATCTGTATATCTTTCTACTTTTCCTCTTATTTGTGGAACACTCAAACATCCTTCATATTCAGTTTGTGTATCTTCAGATATTTTTCTCCAAATTGGATTTATCATTATGGTAGTTGGTACTTCTTCAGAATCTTTATAAGTACATTTCTCTTTATTAACTTGAATAATAACAATTCTTTTATCTATTCCTACTTGTGGCGCCGCAATTCCAAATCCCTCAGTAAAATTTAAGGTTGCCTTCAAATCTTCAATATCTTCTAAAATACTCTGGCTGATATTATTTACCTCTACTTCTTTACATTTAACAGATAAAATTGGATCTCCAATTTCTCTTATTTTCAGTATTTTTCCCATAAACAATACCTCCTAATCTAGCTTGTTAATTATATCTTTAAGTCTTTTCAATGATTTTGATAATGATATTATATCATTATCTATCTCTATTAATTCATTATCAACAACAACATAATTTGTAATATTTATATTATCTAAGTTCATCATTTTTTCAAGTTCATTTCTTATATAATGAACTTGTGTGCAATGAGGAGATTTATCAACAGTAGCAAATATTATATTTTTAATCTTTCCGGTTCTTAGCATACCACCTATTTTAGTTATGGCCATATTTATATGTGTTTCTTCTAAGCATAGCTCATATAAATTCTTTGATAATTTTTCTAGTTTCTCGTATCCCTTAGGTTGCATATTTTTCAGACAACTTCCTACTATAATTATAGTTTCTTCTACATCATATATATTACTTCTCATTAAATTTTTCATTATTACTATTTCCTTTCTCCTGCAAAACTAATAAAATATCAATCTCCATAAATCTAAAAACTTTTCACGTAAAATTATTTCAAAAGTCCCTTTTCATATAAATCTTTAAAAATAAGTTTATCAACTGGTGAAATTATATTTATATCATTATAACTTAACCATCGTATCTCTTTAATTTCAGAACTTGGTTTAAGTTCACCTTTAAAATCTGCTGTATAACATGTCATTCTAACTAATATTCCTTCTGCTTTTCCATGAGCTTGTGCCTCAAATGTACCATAATATTTTATTGTATCCTCTTTAATATCAATAGTTAGTTCTTCCTTGCATTCCCTAATTAATGTTTGTTCATCTGTTTCATTTAATTCTCTTTTTCCGCCTGGCAAATAATAAGTATCTTTTCCCTTCGATAAAGTACTCAATATTTTGCCATCTCCTAAATATATGAATGCTATTTTATCAATTTCTTTCATTAATTATCCTCCATTTTAATCTTCTATGATTTTATGTTGTTCTGGATACCAAGCTGGTGTACAAGGCATAGCAATTGTACATTTCCCATCCCAGTAGTATACTTCTCCTTTGTCAATTAAAATCACATCACCTTTATTAAACCCAATAACTTCATCTTTTTTGTTTAATGTTCCATTTCCTTCTATAACATAAATTAATTCTTTGCATTCTTCATTAACGCAATAACCATTATCTGGATATCTCCCATTTATAATTGCAGTAGAAAAGTTAATGTCTGAATCATTTAATGGATATTCTAATCCTTTACATCTATCACTATTTGAAAATTCCTGTGCTTCTTCTAATTTTACTAATTTCATATTTATATTCCTCCTATATTCTTCACATCTTTTTATCTTGACTCTTCTTTACATTTAATTATAATAAGTCATCTTCTTCTATTAATGGAATTATATCAATTGCTGGTTCTTCATAAGGATGAATTTCTCTTAATCTTTTTAGTACTCTTTTAACTATACTAATATCACATCTTGCTTCCAATTTTTCTTCTTCAACAAGTTCTAATTTATTTTTTTCTCCAATATATGGATTAGCAATATCTGAAGGTTTGAAAGTTCCTATACACTTTGTAGTTATAGTACAATTTGTATAGTTCCCTATAATTCCTGCGCCTTCATTACAAATGGCATTTCTTACTTCTTCACTATTCTCAATTGGTACAGTTACAATAATCTTTACTTTTTTAACATCGATATTCATCCTTCTAATACCTCTAACTTTCTTTCAAATATTCTATTATATTATTTGCTAACTCAATATCCATTCTTTTTATTGCTTCTTTTGTTACTCCTGCTATATGTGGTGTTACTATTACATTATTTCTTTTTGTATTTAATATTTCTTTATAATTTTCTGCATCAATATCTAGTCCTACATTAAAAGTAGTATTTTCATCTGCATATTTTATCAACTCTTTCATATCTACTATTTCGGTTCTTGATGTATTTATAAAAGTAGCTGTTTTCTTCATTAATCTAATTTTATCTTTTGATATTAAATTTTCATTTTCTTCATTTAAAGGAATATTTACTGTTATAATATCTGAAATAGTAAGTAGATTATCTAAGTCTGCAAATTTTACCCCTTCTTTTAATAAATCCTGATGTTTTTCTGGATTTAATGTATTACAATAAATTTTCATATTGAATATTTTAGCTATTTTTATTACTTCTCGTGATATTTTTCCTGCACCTATTATTCCTATTGTACTATTGCATATATCATTACTTCTTGCTGATAAATCTTTTTTTGTTCCACCTTTAATAGCAATTTCATTAGCTTCTATAATCCTCTTTTTTAATCCTAATATTAAAGCGAAAATATGCTCTGCTACAGATATTACATTTGATGTTTGACAATTAATAACTTTAATTAAAGCTGATTCAAAGAAACATTTATCTATATGATCTACACCAATTGATAAAGTTGCTATTATTTTATCTTTATCCACTATTTTTAGCATGTCTTCTGTTAATTTTTCTCTAACACCTATTATCAAAATATCATAATCATTTAATAATTTTAATAGTTCTTCTTTATCAGGTCTTTCTGCTGAATTTGATATATCTAATTGTATTCCACTATTTCTTAATATTTCACATGCCTTTTTATCTAAATCTTTAAATACACTATATGCTTTCAATGTTACTTTCCTCCTATAAATATAATAATTTATATTGAGCTAGAATATATATCATAATTATTTTGCAATTTCTATCTCAATAGTAGATTTCTTCTATTATAATTACAACATCTTGATGTTCAAAATTTATAATCTCTGAAACCTGTTCAAAATCAAGTATTACATTTATTGTTTCAGTTGTAGTACTGATACACACTCTACATGGCTTGTAAACGGAAACATATCTACGGTTTGAATTTCTTTTATTTCATATAGTTTTTCAAATTCTTTTAAATCACGTACTAATGTTGCTGGATTACAACTAATATATATAAATCTTTCTGGTTTTAATCCTATGATATTGTCTATTGTATGTTTATCAAGTCCTCTTCTTGGTGGATCAACGAAAACAACATTTGGCATTGTTGCTTCTTTACTTAAAACTTTATCTAGAACTTGTTCAACATCTCCACAATAGAATTTCATATTATCTATTTTATTTAGTTCTGCATTTCTCTTTGCATCTTCTATTGCCTGTTCCACTATTTCAATTCCATAAACTTGTCTTACATATGGAGATGCAAAGGTTCCAATAGTTCCTATTCCACAATATAAATCAAGTACAGTATCTTCTTTTGTTAAATTTGCTTTATTTATAGCAAAATTATATAATTTTTCAGTCTGTATAGGATTTATTTGATAAAAAGATAATGGTGAAATATTAAATATAAAATCTCCTAACTTATCTTGTATATATCCATTTCCATATAAAATAACATTTTCATTTCCCATAATAACATTTGTATTTTTTTGATTTATATTTTTTACAATTGTTTTAATATTAGAAAACTTACTTTTTAAACTTTCTATAAGTTTATCTTCATTTGGAATTTTTCTTTCATTTGTTACAAGTATGCACATAACCTCATTTGTACGAAGTCCTACTTTTATAACAATGTGTCTTATAGCTCCTTTTCCTGTTTTTTCATCATAAGCAGAAATTTTATTCTCTTTCATAAATGTAATTATGAATTTAGCAATTTGTTCAGAAATTGGCATTTGTATTGTACACGAAGTAAGTTCAATAATTTCATGTGATCTCTCAGCATATACCCCTGTTGCAATATCTCCATTTCTATTATATCCTACAGGATATTGAGCCTTATTACGATAAAAAAATGGTTTCTCCATTCCAATAGTAGCTTTAACTTTTACCTTTTGTTTTAAGGTTTTATCAATTAAATTTTGAACATTTTTTCTTTTCAACTCTAATGTATCTTCATATTTCATATGTCTTAGATTACATCCACCACATCTTTTATATGTATTACAGTCACTTTCAACTCTTGAATTTGATTTTTCTATTATATCTATTATTTTTCCAAATGAATGAGAAGAATTAACTTTTACAATTAAAATTTTAACTTTTTCTCCTTTAATTGCTCCAGGAATAAATATGGTATAATTATCAATTTTAGCAATTCCTTCTCCTTCATATCCATTATCAATTATATCTACTATATACTCTTTATTTTTTTCAACAGGTATATTATTCATATATATACTCCAATCACCTTATAGATTTATTTATATAATAACATATTGTTAATCGCTATGCAATGATACTTGCCTTTTTATTATATATTTGACATATTTTAATTGTATGCTTTCATATATTTTTTATTTATGCTATACTATTTTTAAAATTAACAAAGGAAGTATTAAATATGGCTAGAAAAAATAATAAAAAATTTGTAATAGAATCAATCGTTTTGGTCTTTTTTGCTATCATTATAGGAATTACAACTCTTTATAATACAGATACAACTACTCTTTCACCTTCAAATATTACTTATTCATTTAACATAGAAGATGTTCCCAAATACACTTCAGCTCCATATGTTGTTATTAACAACAATATTCCTAATTTTACTGAAAATGATTATACTACAAATCCTTTTGAGAAATATAGCGAGTTAGATGATCTTGGCAGATGTGGTGTTGCATATGCAAATATTTGCAAAGAAATTATGCCTAGTGAAGATGAAGAAAGAGAAGCTATTGGCAGTATAAAACCATCCGGTTGGCAAACCATACGATATAATGAATTGATTGATGGAAATTATTTATATAATCGCTGTCATTTAATTGGATATCAGTTAGCAGGTGAAAATGCTAATAAAAAAAATCTAATTACTGGCACTAGATATATGAATGTAAATGGAATGTTACCTTTTGAAAATACAGTTGCTGATTATATTAAGAAAAATCAAAATAATCATGTTTTATATAGAGTTACTCCCATTTTTGAAGGAAATAACCTTGTTGCAAATGTTGTTCAAATGGAGGCTTATTCTATTGAAGATAATGGTAAAGGTGTTTGTTTCAATGTATATGTTTATAATGTTCAGCCAGGTATTAATATAGATTATTCAAATGGGAATAGTACAAGAAAAAATTAGAGGAAAATGTTATCTCCTCTAATTTTAAACTAATCCGCAAAGCTTTTCTCCTTTGTAAGTAAATTTAAACATTACATATCGTATACTTATATATTCATACTATATATAGATAGTCTTTTTTGTTATTAATTAGATTCGAATATTTATGCAAATCTATTGATATTTCTACATTTTTTGATATAATACAAATAGTAGCTCTTAACCAACGTTTCAAAGTTAGAAAGGAGTGTGGCTAATATGCCAATGGTAGGAATAAAAAGTCAAGCGAAAATTATCGCTGATTATGAGCTTTTGCAAGAGCTTCATGAGAAATGGAGGAATAGTAAAACCTTAACTCACACAGAACCAATTGATGCAAGGCTGTATGATATCGTTCATTCTCCTAACAATACCAGTACAGGTATTGCTATGTGGAATGCGGAATATTGTGCTTTGCTTTCTTCAAAAGACAACAATAATCCTTATGATTTCATCGAAACGGTAATGGGTGATATGGAAGAAGGCGATATTGTTATTCTGTTCTCAAAAGTCGACTACGAAGCTGCCAAAAAATGTGCCTATCACATCAATGCAAAAAAACTCAAGCTAATACTTGAAGATTAGTAATGGATTAAAGTCAATAGCTGGCGGAAAACTGTGAAAGTTTTCCGCCAGCTATTGTTGCTACTTGTTCTTTTTAACTGTTCTAATAAATATTTATTCTCCATTTACTTCTACACATCAAATATTCATTGTTGAAGAATTTTATCAAAAGTATTATCTCGAATTTGCTTTTCGCTTTCTATAAAAAAAATCGACATTTTACAGTCGATTTAATCGTTTTTTCGTCTAGTGTGACGATATTAGCCTTTGGTACGAGTGTTCTTATGGGAATTTTTAAGAAATGTTGAAAAATCAATAATTACACGGCACACCAAAAAGCATATTTATATTATCTTTCAAAAGTTTGTTTTGTTCGCTTGTATTTTATCTAATAATGTTGTATAGTTGTAAACATAGAAAATGAGAATAAGCAGTGTGAGTGCTACCACTTTACATACACAGTTTTACTGTGAGAATGGAGGTGGTGCTAT
>JAAVZA010000024.1 GCA_022791395.1 Clostridia bacterium | reverse complement strand
TTAGCAATAATAGATGATAAAGACAGGGGGTTAATAGAAATGGCAGAAGAAAAACACAAAATAATAAAAGAAGCAAAAGAAGAAGTAGAAGAAATATTATCAGATGCAGTAATAAAAGAATTAAATGAATTAAGACAAACAGCAATATGGGAAGAAAACTCTGCAAAACACTATGCAAGAGAGCAAGGTTTAAAAGAAGGAAGAAGATTGGGCATAAAAATGGGTAAAGAAGAAGGTAGAAAAATAGGAAGACAAGAAGGTAGAAAAGAAGGTAGAAAAGAAGGTAGAGAAGAAGGAAAAAAAGAAGTTGCAAAAGAAATGTTAAAGAATGGAATTGAAATAGTACAAATTAGCCAAATAACTAAATTATCAATAGAAGAAATTGAAAAACTAAAAATATAATAAAACAAAAGATATGAAAATCAACAAGCCTATGTAAATTGTAGTAAAATATACATAGGCTTGTTCTATTAATTTAACAAAAATGCTTAATACAAGTATCAATAGCATTATCTTTCATAATTAAATTTCCGTATTCTAATAATTTATTTTCAAATAAAGTAGCTCCCTCAACAAAATGGGCAAACTCTGTAATAGAAGAGCAAAAGGTCTTTAATAAATTTGTATTAATATGTATATTTGAGATTACTAAATAGTATTTTGAATTATATTCAAATAAAGACATATTATCTGCAAAATCATTCATATATTTTAAAATATTGTTATTCAAAAAGTTACAAAAACTACAATATTCATCAAAAGTATTAAAACAGTAAATAGCTTTTTTAGTGTCAATTTCACTAATTTTTCGCTTAATATTAACTTTTTTCTTTTTATATATAGTATTTGTTTTTTCAGATTCAAATCTTGTGACAGTAAGAACAAAGTTGCCATCAGACATAGCAAGTGCCTCAATCATAACTCTATAATCATCTGTAACAAATCCAACTTCTTTTTCTGCTTTATCAAGCATATCTAAAAAAATTTTTTGAGATTCAATAGAATTAGACATAAATGTATGAAAATCAATATGATTCTCTTCTAAATCAGTCAAATTCAAAGTTATTCTAATTTTATTATCATTAAGCTTTTCAATTTTCATATATATAAGTACCTCCAAAACCTTTTGAATTTAAAGTTTGCTATTACTATAATTTAATTATACTACTAAAACTAATATTTTTAAAGGAACAATTTTTGGTAACTATTAATAGGAACTAAAAAATTTCCAATAATATTATATTAGCAAATTTAAAAAAGTGTACTAAAATAATAACATAAGCGTAAAAAAAATAAAAGAAAAAGACTATAAAAAATAAAAAAATTACCAGTTTATCCTTGAAAAAAAAGATATATCCATATATAATACTAGTAATGTAAATAGGAAACCAAAAGAAAAAATAAATACAAATTTAAAACAGACGAAAAACGTAAAAATTAAGGAGGAAAAAATGGCTACAAGAGATAAAAATATATGGATTTTAATTGTATTCATATTATCAGGACTAGTAATAGGAGGATTACTTGGAGAGTTAGCATCAAAGGTAGAGTTTTTATGGTGGCTATCATATGGACAAGACTTCGGGTTATCAAGTCCAGTAGTATTAGACCTAAATATAATAAAATTAACCTTTGGTCTACAATTAAAAATAAACATAGCAAGTATTATAGGAATGGCAATAGCAATTTTTATATATAGAAAAGTGTAATAATTATGATAAATATAAGGGAAGATAAATCTTGGGGGAAAAGAAAGGAATAAAAAATGTCAATAACAATGAAAGAACTCCCAGAGAGTGAGAGACCTTATGAAAAATTAGAAATGTATGGAGCGAGTCAGCTCTCAAATGCAGAATTATTAGCAATAATAATAAAATGTGGAACAAAGGAAGATTCATCAGTTGCACTTGCACAAAAAGTATTAAATCTTAAAGGAATTAACAAAGAGAAAAATTTAAATTTTTTATATGAAATTTCAATAGAAGAACTAACAAAAATAAAAGGAATCGGAAAAGTAAAAGCAATACAAATCGTAGCTACTTGTGAACTAGCAAAAAGAATGTCTAAACCAGTTAATTCAATGAAAATAGTGCTTAAAAATACAAATGACGTTGCAAAATTATTAATGGAAGAACTAAGAAATGAAAAAAGAGAAATTGCAAAACTCCTAATGCTAAATTCAAAAAATACTTTAATTAGAATAGTAGATATAGCATTAGGAGGAGGAAATTTTGCAAACATAGAGCCTAAAATAATATTGAGAGAGCCAATACAAATAGGAGCACAAAAGATAATTCTTGTACATAATCACCCAAGTGGAGATTCAACTCCAAGTAAAGAAGATTATAGAATGACAGATAGAATATACGAAGCAGCAGATGTTTTGGGAATACAATTAGTAGATCATGTAATAATAGGAAATAATCAGTATACAAGTATATATAAATGTAAAAATGAAAATAAATCAAAAACAGGTGACATAGTAAAATTTGGATTTAAGGGAATAAATTAAAACAATTAAGAAAAGATAATATAAAAGTATAAGTAAATTTTTATATAAAGTGAAAGGATTGGTAAAACTAAATGAAACTTTTTGGATTTGGTAATAAAGATATTGGAATAGATCTTGGAACTGCAAATATGTTAGTTACTTTAAAAGGAAAAGGAATTATATTAAAAGAACCTTCTGTTGTAGCAATAGATAGAAGAAGTGGAGAAATTGTAGCAACAGGAAATGAAGCAAAAGAAATGATAGGAAGAACTCCAGATAGAATAAAAGCAGTGAGGCCATTAAAAGATGGAGTAATAGCAGACTTTACAGCAACAGGATTAATGTTAAAAAACACAATTTCGAAAGTATGCAAAAAATATAATATAGGAAGACCCAGAGTGGTAGTTGGAGTCCCATCAGGAATTACAGAAGTAGAAGAAAGAGCAGTAGAAGAAGCTGTTATTGGGGCAGGAGCAAGAGAGGTTTATTTGATAGAAGAACCAATGGCAGCAGCAATTGGAGCAAATTTAGATGTGGCAGAACCAAGTGGGAACATTGTTGTAGATATAGGTGGAGGAACAACAGAAGTAGCAGTTGTATCATTACGGTGGAATAGTAGTTAGCAATTCATTAAGAATAGCAGGAGATGAATTAGACGAAGATATAATAAACTATATAAAAAGAGAAATGAATTTAAGTATAGGAGAAATTCAAGCAGAAGAAATAAAGAAAGAGATTGGTTGTGCATTACCACTTATGACTGAAATGAGTAAAGAAATAAGAGGGAGAGATCTTGCAACAGGCTTACCCAAAAATTTAGTTATAACATCAAATCAAGTGCAAGTTGCAATGGAAGAATCAATAAATGAAATTGTAGAGATAGTAAAAATAACTTTAGAAAAAACACCACCAGAACTTGCATCAGATATAATGGAAAAAGGGATAGTACTAGCAGGAGGAGGAGCTCTAATACAAAACCTAGATAAACTTTTAAGTCAAAAAACAGGAATGCCAGTATATGTAGCAGAGGATCCATTAGACTGTGTAGTAAAAGGAACAGGAAAAACTTTAGAAGATTTAGACAGACTAAAGTCAGTACTAATTAACTCAAGGAGAAGAAGATAAGCGTAGAATAAGGAGGTAAAAAATGTATAAGAAAAAAACAAGTATTATAGGAATAGTAATAACGATAATAATATTAATTCTTCTAGTATTTATATCAAATATAAATGTAGAAAACCTATCATACATAGAAAATGCAGTTTCAACAATAGTAATGCCAATACAGAATGGACTTACCTATTTAAAGAATAAAATAACAGGAAACGATACATTTTTTACTGATATAAGTAAATTACAAGAAGAAAATGAAGAGTTAAAAAGAAAGAATTCTGAATTAGAAACAACCTTAAGAGAACTAGAAATAATAAAGGCAGAAAATACAACACTAAAAGAATACCTAAATCTATCAGAAACATATGCAAATTATAAAACTAAACCAGCATATATCATAAGTAAAGATATCAGTAATTATAGTAAGGTATTCATAATAAATTTAGGTTCAAAAGATGGAATAGAAAAAAATATGACAGTAATATCTGAAAAAGGATTAGTAGGACATATAATTCAAACCACAGATCACACATCAAAAGTTCAAACAATAGTAGATACTTCAAGTACAGTAAGTGCAACAATGACAAGTTCAAGAGATAATATAATACTAAAAGGTACTTTAGAAGAAGGAACATTAAAAGCAAGTTACATTAAACCATCTGCTAATTTGATACAAGGTGATACAATTGAAACCTCACGGAATGGGAGGAATATATCCAAAGGGAATAAAGATAGGAACTATTAAAAAAATAGAGAATACAAATAATATAGTAGATAGAGTGGCTTATATAGAACCAGCGGTAAATTTTGATAAAGTAGAAACAGTACTTGTAATTATAAAATAAATAAGGAGTTAAAATATGAAAAATGTAATTATAATAATAACAACAATATTTATATTTCTAATATTATACTTCTTACAAGTAAACTTTTTTAATTGGTTTACGATAGCGGGAATATCACCAAACTTATTTGTAATATTAGTACTATTTTTGGGACTGTTTGCAGGTAAAAGAGTAGGTGTACCAATGGGAATATTTTTAGGAATATTACTAGATTTCTTTGCAAGTAAAAAAATAGGAATATCAGCTATAATGCTTGGAATAATAGGAATAATAGCAGGTGTATTAGATAAAAATTTTTCAAAAGATAGTAGGATGACAATAATTCTAATGACAATACTATCAACAGCTATATATGAAGTAGGGATATATATATTAAACTATATAATAGTATCAACAAATATAGAAATAATATTATTTGTAAAAATACTATTAATAGAAGCAATATATAATGCAATATTAACAGTAATTTTATATCCGATATTGCAAAAAGCAGGATACTATATAGAAGAAGTATTTAGAGGAAAACAGATTTTAACTAGATATTATTGAAAAACAATTAAAACATAGGAAATATATACAGAAAATAAAGATTAAAAATTATAGAATACAAAATTTGAAGGAGGGACAAGCTTGAAAAAGAAGGATAAACCTATAAACTTTAAAATTAGATACAACATAATTACAGTATTAACATACTGTATAGGTATCATATTGCTTGTTCAATTATTCAACCTTCAAATAGTACATGGAAATGAATACTTAGAAACTTCAAATACAAGACTAACCCGTGAAAGTGTATTAAAAGCAGCTAGAGGAAATATTAGAGATAATAGTGGAACAATACTTGCTGGAACTGAAACGAGTAATAACTTAGAAATATATAAAAGTAAAATAGATACAGATACATTAAATGAAACAATATTAAGAGTTGCAAATGTGTTAGAACAAAATAATAGTAAATATATAGATAATTTTCCAATAAAAATAAATCCATTTGCATTTACGTACAATAATGAAGAAAAGGAAAAAACTTGGAAAAAGGCAAATAAATTAGATGAAAACTTAACAGCGGAAGAAGCCTTTTATAAATTTAAAGAAAAATATAAAATCAAAAATGATAATATAGAAGAAACCAGAAAAATAATAACGATACGTTATCAAATATCGCAGGAAGGATATAGTTCAACAAAGTCTGTAATAATAGCACAAAACATTTCAGTAGAAAGTGTACATATAATAAGTGAGCAAAATGATTTGTTTCCAGGAATAAATATAACAGAGATACCTGTTAGAGCATATACAAAAGGAAATTTAGCATCACATATTTTGGGTTATACTTCAAAAATATCTGAAGATGAGTATAAAAATGAAAAAGAAAATGGATATACTTTAACAGATTACTATGGGAAATCTGGAATAGAAAGAATAGCAGAAAAATATTTAAAAGGAACAGACCGGAGTAAAACAGATTGATATGGCTGTAGATGGAACAATAACAGATGAATATGTACGGTGAACCTGCAAGCCGGGCGGAGCAGATATTATTTTAACAATAGATGCTTCACTTCAAGAGGTTACAGAAAAGACACTTGCAAATAGTATAGAGAATATACGAAATGGAAAATATGGAACAGCATATGAAGCAACAGGCGGAGCAATGGTAGTGATGAATGTAAAAACAGGGGAGATACTTGCACTTGCAAGTAATCCAGATTATGATCCATCAAAATTTACATTTGGAATAGATTCAGAAACTTGGGAAACCTACAAAAATAGTAATATGAAAAATAGAGCTATAAGTGAAATATATCCACCAGGCTCAACCTACAAAATGGTAACAGCAGTAGCGGGACTTGAAACAGGAGCAATAGGTAAAACCACAAAAATAAATGATACAGGACGTTATACTTATTATAAAGATTATCAGCCAAGATGTTGGAAATCAGGAGGACATGGGTATTTAAATGTAGTATCTGCTATAGAACGTTCATGTAACTATTTTTTCTATGAAACAGGAAGAAGGATAGGAATAGACAACCTAGCAAAATATACTCGTCACTTTGGATTAGGTAAAAAAACAGGAATAGAATTACCTGGAGAAGCAATAGGAAAATTAAACGAAAGAAAAGAAGGAGAAACCTGGAATCCAGGAGATACAATACAAGCAGCAATAGGACAATTGAATAATCAATATACACCTATACAGATGGCTAAATATACAAGTATGCTTGCAAATGGAGGAAAAAGTATAAAGCCTACATTAATAAAATCAATACAAAAAGTAGATGGAACAGAAATACCAAAAGAAGAATATGAAAAATACTTTGATACAAAATTAGGAATTACTACAGAAGAGGAGGATGGAATAACCATAAATCCAGACAACCTAAGAACAGTACTAGAGGGAATGAAAGACGTTACAAGTGAAACAGGAGGAACAGCGTATAGATATTTCAAAGACTTTAATATAACAGTAGGTGGAAAGACAGGTACAGCACAGGTAGGAAGGCAAGTAGGAGATAAGTATGAAATATTATATTCACATGCTTGGTTTGTTGGATTTGCACCATTTGATAATCCGGAAATAGCGGTGGTAATTTTAGTAGAACGAGGAGGAGCTGGAGGATATACAGTTGAAGCAGCAAGAGATGTAATGGCAGAATATTTTGGAATGAACTCAAATAACATACAAGAGAATACAAATGCAATACCAGCTACAGAAGTACAAAACTAAAAAGAAAGAAGGAAATATAATGAGAAATTGTGTAAGTATCGTACTAGGAAAAGAAGAAATAACTTTAAAAATTAATCAAAAAGCAGAAGAAAAAGAGATAGAGGAATGCTTGAAAGCAAAGATACCAGAACTAAAAAAACTATATCAAAATGAGAAAACACCAATATTTGTTACTGGAAAAGTTCTAAAGAACAAAGAAATGGACAGAATAAAACAAATAATAAAAAAAGATATAGAAGTTTCGGTAGAATTTGATAGTCCAAAAGTATTAGGATTACATGGAATAAAAAAAGCGTTTGTAGAAGAGATAAAATCTTCTGAAACTAAATTTCATAAGGGATCTTTACGTTCTGGAATGAAATTAGAATATGAAGGAAGTATAGTAGTATTAGGAGATGTGAATGCTGGTGCAGAAGTTATAGCTGGAGAGAACATAGTAGTTCTAGGTATTTTAAGAGGAGTAGCACATGCTGGAGCAAAAGGAAATAAAAAAGCAATGATAGCATCAGCAAAAATAGAATCACCACAAATAAGAATAGCAAACATAGTAAAAGAGCTAGAAAAGAGTGATGAAGAAGAAAGAAAAACTTATGCATATGTGCAAGAAGATGAGGTTGTATTAGAATAAACAATGAAAAAGACTAGGAAAGCTTTGGTGGCTCCTAGTCTTTTTTACATTGTTTACTTGAATTGCTTATCGACGTCTTGATGTCATTATAACATCTGTTTTACTACATGTCAAACTGTATTTTTCATAAGACTAGTTACTCTCTAACTAAGTAGCAACAAAATTAATGCAATAAACAATTCTTGATCTTTAACACCTTCATCATATAAAAACCAAATTAAACATATAAGTAAAATATCATCAAAATACAAATTAATTCCAAAAAGCTGAAACAATGGAGAATCTGAACTTGGAGTAGAAGTGTTTTCTCTTTTTATGTCTTTTACAAAATTAGTATAATTATTATCTTTATTAACAGAATTATTATTGACATTTTTAGAATAAGACTTCTTTTTGTTATGCATAGAATTATCATTATAGAATACAGAAGTTGAATTCATATTAGAGTTTGATTTTCCATATGAATAATATGGATATCTATATCCATATCTAGAATATCTATTATAATATGGCATACTAAAATAAGGAAGGTGAAACATCATTTTAAATTCTCACCACCATCTTGATTAAAAGCATCAATTACTTTAGTCATATTAAATAATTGCACATATTGTTCGACTTTACTCTTTCGACTTTCCTTTAAATATGGTTTTAAAGAAAGTAACAAATTTGAACGAGGATCATTCTTATTTGAATTCATTTTATCCATTATAGATTTCATTTTAAGTAACATATTTATATCAAAATTGGGCATAGAATTACTAGAACTATCATTATTATTAGAATTATTAAAATCATTAGGATTAGAGGAATTATTAGAAGCAGTATTATTGGAATTACTAAACATATTCATAATATTTTTTAACATATCTGGATTAATAGAATTATTAGAAGTATTATTATCAAAATTATTAGAAGTATTGTTGTTATCATAAGTATTACTAAAGTCAGTATTATTAGAATTATTATTTTTCATATTATTCATCATATTTTTAATATCCTCTGGTATGTTACCATTTTTCATGGCATTTGCTAAATTATTCATAAAATCAGAATCCATTTAAACTACCCTCCTTATATTATAGGGGTAAAAGTATGTAAGTTGTTTTTCATATATACAGTATATGCGATAAAAGTAAAAATGTTACTAAGTTTTATAAAGTGACCAAAAGGTTACTGTCCTAAGCTAATTGATAGAAAAAAGGCTTTTTTGTAATACAAACTTAATATAAAATTAATAGATTTAAAAAAAGCTTGAAAGACTGTTATTTCCGTAAATAAATGTAAGTAATATATATAAAATAGTATAAGACATAATTCTTGAAAATTATAAAAAAAATAGTATTATAATATATAAATATATAAAAAAATAAAAATGACACAAAATCATGCAAAATCACGACAAAATATTATATATTTAGACACAATGTGACAGCACAAAAATATTTTACATAAAACCTTGCTTTTTTATCAAAAATACTTGAAAAAAAGCTTAAAAAAGCGTATAATGAAAGGTAGCAGTGTAAAATAAAATATAGGAGGAATTAAGAAGATGAATCAAAAATTATTAAGCAAGGTACTTGCAACAATGTTAGCAGTAATTTTAACCTTTACAAACTTTGTATTATTGGGTGTATATGCAACGAATTCATATGCAACAGAAGACTCGCTAGAAAATCAAAAAATAGTATCAAACAATGAAAATGTAAAGTTTGATGCTTATTTTAAGAATGAGAAAGGAAATAAAATACATACACAGACAAAGGACATAGATGAACATGCGAGATTGTTTTTGGAAATACAAGTGGATAAAGGATACTTAAAAAATTCAAAAATAACAATGTTAGGTCAGGATGGTAAAGAAACGAATTTTAGAATAGCAAGTAAAGATCAGACACTTGATATGGTAGAAAACATTGATGCTGAGAATAATAAGATTTCATTAAAGCAAATAAATAGTGGAACAAATGTAATTTTACAAATACCAATTGCTAGCACATATTCTGAATTATTTGATTTATCTAACTTTAGTAAAATAAATAATATAACATTAACTGGTTCTTATATAGATAATAGTGGAAAACAAACTGGGATAGAAAAAACAATAAGCGTAAGAAATGAATGGGGAAAAGAAGCAAAGGCTATAGTAGAACAAGCGACAAAAACCTATATGCCATATGAAGTTGGAGAGCAAACAGGAACCATATTACAAACTACAGTAAAAACAGGAATAGAGAAAAATAGCTTACCAGTTAAACAGACTAAAATATCAGTGAAAGTTCCAGAAATTAATGGCGTAAAACCGGAAGAAGTAATTGTAACTGCAAATAATACTTATGGAACTAATAATCAAGGAGCAGATAAATTTAGTAAAAACAATTGGTCATATGATAAAGAAAATGGAACAATAAATATAGAAGTAAAAAATGAACCAAAGGAAAATAAAGTAGCTTGGAAGAAAAATGTTACAGATGAATATGTAATTACCTACATATTTAAAGAAAAGCTACAGGAAATACAAACAGAACAAAAAGCAGAGGTGGAAATTGAGAGCTATAATAATGTGACAACAAAATTAACAGTTAATAATACTTTAGCTATAAAAGAAAGTGAAAATAAAGGAAACCTAGTAACTACAAAAATCACATCAAATGATAAATTAAGTAAAGGTTACTTATATTCAAATTCACAAAATGAAATAGAATATTTTGAAAATGTTAAAATAGATGTTGGATATACAAACTTAATAGATAAAATAGTAATAGAAAATAGTATAGATAATTATATTAATTCAAAAGAAGAGAAGATTTCGACTACAGCTAATAATAGAAATTATGCTTATTATAAAACAACTACAATTAATAAAGAAAATTTTGAAAGAATATTAGGTGAAGATGGATATATAAAAATAATTGGAAAAGATGGAGAAAGATTAGCTACCTTTACAAAAGATTCTGAGGCAGATGAAGCGGGAAACTATACATATAATTATGCAAATGAGATAAATGAAGTAAAAATTGAAACATCAAAACTAACTAACGAAGGAATTCTAGAAATCAATCACGTAAAAAGCCTAAAAGGAAGAACAGATTATTCTAAAAAACAAATAGAAGATTTTCAAAAATTACAATTAAAAACTATAACTTCAGTAGAGTATGCAGATACAGTAATAGAAGAATATGGCAAAATAAGAAATGTTGAACTTACTAAACCAACAACGAAAGTAGAGGCATCAGTTAATAAAACTGATTTATCTACAATAGTAAAAAATGAAAATGTAGAATTTAGAGTAGCACTAAAAACAAATGATATAAGCTGTGACTTATATAAAAATCCAAGTCTAGACATAGTACTACCAAGTTATATAGAAAAAGTAGATATAAAAGATGTAGATTTGTTGTTTGATAATGAATTAAAGATAAAAGAATATAGCCAATATGTAAATGGTAATGGAAATATTGTAATAAAAGTTATATTACAAGGAGAACAAACAACATATAGTGAAAATGAAGTATCAAAAGGAGCAAATTTAGTAATAAATACAGACATTTTAGTAAAAAAATTGTCACCAACAAAACAAGATGTAGTAAAAGTGTATATTACAAACCAAAAGGCAACAGCTTATGAAAATACTGAAAATTCAAGAGGATATGTAGAAATACCATTAAAAGCAGTTGCACCAACAGGAATAGTTACAACAAATACAATTAATAGTGGAAATGAAATTGTAACAGTTTCAAATGGAGGAGAAGCATTTGTAAAATTAGATGCAAAATCAGCTTCAAAGCAAGTAACAGTTTCAGCAAATATAATAAATAACTACGAAAATAAAATAAACAATATAAAAGTTTTAGGAACTTTACCAAAAGCAGAGAACATAGATCTAGCTACAGGAAAGGATTTAGGATCTAATTTTGATACTAGTATAGTAGAACCAATTAAATTAAATAATTTAAAAGGTAAAGTATATTATAGTGAAAATCCAAAAGCAACACAAGATATTAATAATAAGGAAAATGGTTGGACTCAAAGTTTAGAAAATATATCTAAGGCAAAAGTATATTTAATAGATTTTGAAAATTATGAAATGCAAACAGGAGAAATGGTATCTTTAGAATATAAAGTGCAAATACCTGCAAATCTAGAATATGATAAAACAGCTTGTACAAACTATGTAGTATATTTTGATAATATAAAGGAAAAAGAAACAATAAAAGATAAAGCTATAGCAACCAAAATTGGACTTACAACAGGGGAAGGACCTCATTTAGAAGTTGCAATGAAAAGTGATAAAACAGAAGTGATACAAGAAGGAGAAGTTATTACATATACTATATCTGTAAAAAATATAGGAAATACTACAGTTAATAATGTAATTGTATCAGGAAATATTCCAGAAGGAACAATATATACATATTATGATGGAATACCAAATACAGAAGATATAGTAACTCAAGAATATGACAGAAAGAAAAAAGAATATACTAAAAACATTGAAAAATTAGAACCAGGTGAAGTAAAGACTGCTGTATATCAAGTAGAAGCAAATTCATTGAAGGATGAAACAGAAAAGAAAGTAACTGCAAAAGGAATAGTTAAAGTAAAAAATTATGATACAGAATTCACTTCACAAACTGTAAATAATACAATTATAAAAGGTTACTTAAAAACAGACTTAAAAATGCAACCTTCATATATAGATAAAAAAGAAGGAGAAGAATTTGATTATATATTAACAATAGCAAATGTAAATGATACTGAGAAAAAAGATGTAATAATTACAAATACTTTACCACAAGGAATATCATTTATAAAAGCAACACAAAATGGAGTATATAATAAGGACACAAATACAGTAACATGGAATTTAGGAAACATTTCAGGAAAAGCAAGTCAAACTATTGTATTAAGGGTAAAAATAAATGAATTACAACAAGGACAAAGTTTAAGAGAAGTAACAAATTCTATGAATATAAAAACAAGTGAAAAAGAATTAAAAACAAGTGAAATAGCATTTAAAATATTAAAACCAATACTTACAATTAAACAATCTACTTCTACTAATAAAAATGTAGTTGCAGGTGATACAATAGAATATAATATTACCTTAAAAAATTTAGGTGAAATAGATGTACACAATGTAATAATAAAAGACTATTTACCAGATGGATTAAAATACAAAGGAGCAACTTATATAGTAGATGGAAAAACATACGAATCATGGATTGGAAACACAGATGCAACAATTAATATTGACACAATAAAATCTAAAGAAACTGTAGATATAACCATAAGAGCTTTAGTGGAAGATATTGAAGAAAATAAAAAAGAAAGAAAAATAACAAATACAGTAATATTAATGACAGATGGTATGGCAGATACAGTATCAAATGAAGTGTCACATACAATTGTAGAAAAGGCAGTTACAGATGATCCATCAGTAGAAGAGCCAGTAACAGGAACTTATAAAATATCAGGAAAAGTGTGGTTAGATTCTAATAGAGATGGAAAAAGAGATGAGGATGAGAAAGCATTTACTAATGTTAAAGTAATATTAGTAGATTCTAATACTGGAAAAATAGTTAAAGACAAAGTAACAGGCTTAAATAAAGAACAAAATGTAAACGAACAGGGAGTTTATACTTTCTCTAATTTACATTCAGGAAAATACTTAGTAGTATTTTTCTACGATACAGAAAACTATACAGTAACAAAATATAAAGCTGATGGAGTAATAGATAGTAAAAACTCAGATGCAATAAGTATGAATGTTACTTTAAATGGAGAAACAAGCAAAGCAGCAGTGGCTAATAGTATAGAAATACAAAATAATGATGTTACAAATATAGATATGGGGCTAATTATAAAAGCAAAATTTGATTTGAAATTAGATAAAACAGTATCTAAAATAATAGTAAATAATTCTGGACGGAGCAAAAGAGTATAATTACAAAGATGCAAAATTTGCAAAAGTAGATATAAAAGATAAACTTGTTAATGAAACCACAATAATTGTAGAATACAAAATTAAAGTAACCAACGAAGGTGAAGTGGCAGGATATGCTAAAAAAATTGTAGACTATATACCAAGTGATATGACCTTTAAATCAGAGCTAAATGAAGAATGGTATATAGGGGAAAGCGGAAATGCGTATAATGCAAGCTTAGCAAATACATTAATAAATCCAGGAGAAACCAAAGAAGTAACTTTAGTGTTAACTAAGAAAATGACAAATGACAACACAGGAACAATTAATAATGTGGCAGAAATATATGAATCTTCAAATGATTATGGCTTAAAAGATGTAGATTCTACAGAGGCAAACAAAATACAAGGAGAAGATGATTATTCGTTAGCAGATGTTGTTATTGGTGTAAAAACTGGTGAAGTTTATGTATATGTAATAATAACATTAATTTCTATAACAATTTTAGGAATTGGAATATATTTTATAAATAAAAAAGTTTTAAGAAGAATATAAGGAAGGAGGTAATACAATGGAACATATAAAAAGATGTAAAAAAATATTAGTGGTATTGGTATTTATATTATTGATATCAATATCAATGAAAGTTCAAGGATATGAATTTACGGCTAAAAATACTGCTAGAGGAACATTTCAACCATATGCAGCAGATCCTGCTGGTAGCTGGACTTTTTATTGTGCACAACATCATAACCCATATAGAGCAGATTTGCCTGCTGGATATGATGAAGGTGCAACATATGGTGAATGGTGTGAAATATGTGGAGAAGATACAGCTAGTAAACCAACAGGATTTGATACTGAAAAATATTCTATGAAATATAATTGGACTTCGACTGTAGATGAAAGATATTACCAAGACGCTGCATATGTTATAGCAACTGCGTATGAAGAAGGAAAGATAACAGATCAATCTACACAATATTCATTATGGAATACTGCTATAAATATTGGTAAGGCAGACGATAATAAAGGGTTATATGGAAAAGAGGCAGTAGCGTATAAAAATTTTTATAATGATATACATGTAGATAAAACTGATATATATAGTTCAAAAATTTATGATAAGACAACTATAAGTAACGTTACTGTAGAAGTAGATCAAAATTCGAAAACGTATATTGTAGGACCATTTACTATAGAATATCCAAACGGAGATTATGTTGAAAGCGATACAGGTAGACAACAAAAATGGAGTTATATTACCAATATTGAATTATTAAATCAAGATGGTAATGCAATTGGAAATGTATTAAATAATACAATAGATATAATTGATGATTCAGGAAATGAATTAAGAGATACACTACATAATAATAATTTTCCAAATAGTAATGTACCATTTTATGTTAGATTTTCTTCTACTTTAGGAGATATTAATCAAATGCGTTTAAGAGTTAATTTTCGATATTTAGAATCTTGTACAGCAACATTACAACAATATGATGGAGTAATGTATAAATGGGTTTGGAATGAAGTAGATAGTGGAAAAAGATGTGCATGGGGACATCCAACAAAAACATGGAAACTATCTGTAACTAATGCTGGTACTCCACAAAGAGTAGTAGCATGGCAATATATTGAAAATAACATAAAAGCACCTGGAAGTGCTAGTAAAAATTCTGGATATGCAAGCTTAATAGTAGCACCTCAAGGTATTGACTTAACAATGAAAATAAGAGGACAAGTATTTTTAGATAGAGATAATGGAAAAGTTAATGATGGAAACAACAAAATGGATGGGTCAAATGAAGTATTACCAGGAGTTGAAGTTGTTCTATATGATGCTGCTACAAATCAAGTGGTAACAAAAACAAATAAAACGACACAATATCATATACATAATAGTGGATGTTATGAATTAAAACCATCAACTATTCTTGTTACAAATCCAGAGCATCCATATCATATAGGAAATTGCGATGAAGGAGGACCAGGAACATGTTTTGAAACTCCAGCAAAGCATGTACATTCTGGAAGTCCAGAACCTATAGCAATAGGAACACATACCCATACAGATGCATGCTATAGTGATGGACATACCCATACAGACGATTGTTATAAGCAAACACCAGGATATTACAATTGTGGTAATTGTGGTAATAACGAAGGTGAAGGTTGGGTTGCAGGTAATGGTAATACATGTCCAAACTGTGGCCATAGTATGGGACATATTAAAGGTAAAAAAGAATTGATATGTGGTAAAGATGAAACATCAAAAGAGTTAACTTGTGGATATGAAGAAGGAGAAATAATATATTCTGGTAGTGGTTGCTATACTAAACCAGTTTATCATACACACAAAGATACATGTTATACTGGCGGAGGAGAATGTGGAGGTAGAATTAGTGAATCTGCACCTTATCACTCAAGTTGTTTTGATAATAATGGAGATGGATTGTGCGATAGAGGTGGCCAAGAGTGTGCGAATAAAGGAAATCCAGGTCACTGGGATACAACAAAAACTTGTAGTAAGTGTAGTAATCCGGTTGGAAATGCAGGAGAGTCATGTAGAAATACTTCTGGAGCACCTACTCAAACTTGTGGATTTAATGAAGGACAAGTTGAACGTTTTGAGTTAAACTGTGGATTTAGTGGTAGCGAAACATTCGGATGGGAATTATCATGTACTATACCAACATTAATAGGAAAAACTACTGATCAAAAAGTATTAACATGCGGTCAATCAGGAAATATAGAGAGTACCAATACCACAACCTTAGTAAATCCAGTAATTACTGATGATAATGGATATTACGAATTTGCAGGATTAGACTCAATGAAGAAATACTATGTGAAATTTGTATATAATGGAATGCTTTATACAAATGTACAACCATTCGTATCTGGATTTAACGCAGACAATGATTCAAAAGCAGATGAAACTTCAAGATATGATTATAGAAAAGATTTCAATAGTAAATTTGCTGAAATAGGTTCATATCCATCAAATTATACAATAGTAAAAAAGGTATTTGATAATGAACATTTTGTGGATGGTAAAAATAAAGTATATTTACAAGAGGATATTGCAGATATATTTAAAAGAATATCAGAAAAAATGGTAAATACACATACAGATGATTGTACAGCTTCAGCTCAAGCAGTATATCACGATTTAGAAGGAAATTATAGTAGTCAAGAAGAAAAAGTAGAATTACAAAGAAAAATACAATTTGCAGTAGACTGTAGAGTACAATCTCAAACATTAAGAAATTATCCATTGATAGAACAATTTACAATAAGTGAAGTTGGTAAAAAAATAGGTAGTGTATTTTATCCACCAATATATTCAGGACAATATAATCAACTACATGTAAACTTAGGTATTAAAGCTAGACCAACATTTGATATGACGCTATATAAAGATGTATTAAAAGCAGAAGTAAGGATAAATGGAAAAACAGAAACTTATAATTATGATTCAAGAAAATCAAGTTCAACATTTAAATTTGGTGTAAGCGAAGAAGATTATTTAAATGGATTAAGAGGAATGTACCAAAATGGAATTGATTATAAAAATTCTCTAGTAACAAGTGGAATAGAAACAGATAGTTATGATTTAAATATGAGAACAGAGGAAGTTGCTAATGGTCAAAATACAGCTTACAATTCAGGAGTAACAGGTAAAGTAGATGGAAATTATAAAGTAAATGACAATTATAATTTAGCTGAAGCAGATAGATTAAAAATAAAAGTGACCTATAAAATTGCAATTAGAAATGAATCTTCTGTAACAGGAGCTATTACAGAACTTGTAGACTATTATGATACAGATTATAGATTTGTAGAAAGCTATGTAGGAGATATAAATGGAAATAAAACTGGTGATGTAACAAAATATGATAATTCAATGTATGCAAACTCTGAATATAAGTCTACAAAAAATGCATATACTACTATTTACTTAAGACCAAATGTAGAAACTAGATTGGATAATGCTGAAGAACAATATATATATGTTGTACTAGAATTAGTAGGATCATCTGGAGATGCTGGAACATTATTAACAAATAAATTATTAAATGACAATTCAACACTAAACACAATGAATTTAGTAGAAATAAATGGATATAAAACCTACAATTCTAAAACAGACAGTGCTACACCAGGATTAATAGATAAAGATTCAAATCCAGGAAACTTAAATATTAGTAATATAGACGCTCTAACACAAAATAGTATTGTAAATTATCCAAATATAAGAGCAATGTACGAAGACGATACAAACCGTGCGCCAGTACTTATTTATAAAACTACAAATTCAAAAACAATTGAAGGAACAGTATTTGAAGACTCAACTGGAAAAACTAATGTAGTAACAGGAGCCCAAAGAAGTGGAAATGGAACATTAGATTCAGGTGAAACTGGTATACGTGGTGTAATAGTAGAGTTGATTGAAATTAAGAATAATGAAATGATAGTAAGAGCTACAACAAAAACAAATCAAAATGGTTGGTATGGATTTACAGGATTTATTCCAGGAGACTATGTAATAAGATATACATATGGAGCAGATAATGATACAGCATTAACAAAAGGATCATCATTTGAAAAAGGATTAAATGATAAATCATATAACGGACAAGATTATCAGTCTACTACATACACTGTAAAAGGAGATACTGCTCAAGTTAATCCTAAAACAGATTCTAATTTAATACAAAGATATACAGATAATCATAAAGCAAAGAATAGTGAAGAATCTAAAGTTCAAGTAACAAGTACTATGACAATTGACAAACACAATAATAATTACTGGTATACAGTAGCAGATGCTAAATCTGATGCAAAGGATTATACATATAGAACAAATCAAGTAATTGATTATTCTAAGAAGGAATATGGAACAGAAATTACAAACCATAAAGCAGAAGTATTTAACTCATATGTTAATCCGCAACCAGATCACATTAATAATGCTGATGCAAATAGTAAGCTTGTAAATGAGTTGGAAAGAAGAACATATCGCTATGCATATACACCTGTAATTGAAGTTGAAGTAGAATATGCTAAAAAAACTACAACAGGAAATAAAGAGGAAAGTCACAAAATAATGGGAGTAGACTTTGGAATTGTTGAAAGACCAAAATCTGAATTAACAATAGACCAAGATGTAAAACACATTAAAGTGACATTAGCAGATGGAAGAGTTCTATTTGATACAGAAACAGGAACTGATAACTTACAATGGATTGCAAAGGGAGATATAAACAAATACGACAAAAATGAATTAGTTAATGTTATTATGGACGAAGAATTAATTAATGGTGCAACAATTGAAATAATATATAACATAACAGTAAGAAACAACAGTGAAGCAGGTACAGAAACAACACGTGCGAAAACCATTCTAAACTATGTAGCAAACAACTTAAACTATGACCAAGCAGATAATGGAAACTTATGGAAGGTTGTATCAAAAGATAGCGTACAAAATGATAAGAACTCAACACTTGTAAATAATAAGGTTGTAGATTTAAGTACCCAAAGTGTAATATTACAAGCAACTGAGGAAAATCCACTTGCAAGTACAAATTTAGAACCAGGACAACAAGTAACTGCAGAACTTAAATTAAAGAAAGTATTATCAACAGAAAGTTCAACTGATGATTTAACTTATACAAATATGTCAGAAATAGTAGAAATAGATAATACAATTGGTAGATACGATCATGAAGCAACACCAGGAAATCAAAAATTAGAATTACAACCTAGGGAACACGATACATCTGGAGCAAGTAAATATACATCATTTGATAAGACAAACCAACCAGATCCAGAATATCCACCAGATGGAGTAATTATAGTAACACCACCAACAGGATCAAATTACATCTACTATGTAATAGGAATAACTGGGGCTCTAATATTAGCAGTAGGTATATTCTTAATTAAAAAGTTTGTAATAGACAAGAGAAAATAAAATAAAAAAGACGATTTTTCAAAAAATCGTCTTTTTTATTTTCACAATATAACCAAAAGGCATTGAAAAAAAAGCCAAAATAGTATAAAATACTTCATATAAATAAGTTACCTACAGAAGAAAAAGTCATAAAAGAAAGAGATATGTAAAAACAAGAAGAAAACTTTTTTAAATAAATTACTAAATATGACAAACAATTTAAAAACATAAGATTAGAATAAGATATATTTAAAAAAGTGAGAGGTGGTAACAATGTTTCAAAATCTTCGGAGGACAAGTTGAGGTCCAAGAGGAATTTAATGATAATTATGAAAAAAATTATAAAATAAAAAGTTTTTTTAAAGACTCATTTACAATTCAAAAAATAGTATTATACATACTTAGTTTTATGCTATCTACTATATCAGGAATAAGTGGTATTGCGCCATTTGCAATTTCAATATTTGCAGCAGTATTATCAAATAAAATACCAGCGTTAATTGTATATATATTAACAATAATAGGAACTTTTGTTGGGTTAGGAAGCGAACAGGCTCTGACATATTTATTAACATCACTTGTTTTTGTTGTAATGACTCTAATTTTTAAACCAAGGGAAAGTGAAGAATATCAAAATGAAAAATTAAAACTTCGGCAAGTATGTATTTATATCTACACTTTTAGTACAAGCTTCAAGCTTTATATTTAAAGACTTCATGGTATATGATTTGTTAGTAGCAATTGGTATTGCAATATCATCATACATATTTTATAAAATATTTGCAAACTCAATAATAGTAATAAATGAATTTGGAATAAAAAAAGCATTTGCAATTGAAGAAGTAATAGGTGCTAGTATTTTACTTGCTATAGCTGCTTCAAGTTTTAGAGAGTTAAGTATATTCGGGTTTGAAATAAGAACAATATTAAGTATATTAATAGTTTTAGTATTAGGATGGAAAAATGGAGTATTAGTTGGTCGGAACTACTGGTATCACAATAGGAACAATTTTAGGGCTAACTAATATGGAAATGCGGAAGTCTAGAAATAGCATCATATGCACTTTCACGGAATGCTTGCAGGAATTTTTTCAAAACTTGGAAAAGTTGGTGTAATAGTAGGATTTATATTAGGAAATGGAATTCTTGCATATGCTACAGCGGGAAGCATTCGGAGGAACAGTAATATATTTTAAAGAAATACTAATTGCATCTTTAGGATTACTATTAGTACCAAATAATATTAGTATAGACATAGAAGAAATACTTGGAAAATCAAAATTATTAGGACCAGGACCACAAGCAAGACTTGAAAACAATAAAGAAACAATATATAGACTAAACAATGTATCTGAAACTATTTCGGAAATTGCAGATACATATAAAGAAGCAGCAGCAACAGTTGTTGAAGAAGATGAACTAGAAGAAAATAAAAACTTAAAACTATTTATAGAAGAATTACAAAACAATTTAGATGGATTAGAAGAAAATATCTTATATGAAGACCTACAAAATGAAGAAAATGAAGAGCTTTTAAAAGATATTTTTGAATTAGTGCTTAATGATGGACAAGTCACAAGAAGTGAATTATTAGAAGTATTTGCAAATCATAATAACTATATAATAGGATTTGATGATGTAGAAATTAGTATGAAACTAGAAGAAGATATAAATTGTATTATAGATACTATAAATGAAACCTATAAAAAGCTTAAATTAGATCTAATTTATAAGCAAAAGATAGATGAAAACAAACGTAATCTCGGAAATCAATTAGATGGTGTATCAAAAGTAATATCTTCACTTGCAGATAGTTTAGAAAAAAATATAGAAGATGAAACCAAAAAATTTATAGCTAAGAGAGAAGAAATAATACTACTTGCAAGAGAGAAAAACATAGATATAGAAGATTTAAATATAAGACAAGAAAAAACAGGGAGATATATAGTAACTGTATATGTAGATTCATGCGTTGGACCAGAAGATAAAAGAGGATGTTCTGTTCAAATTATGGAAAAAATACTTTCTAAAGTATTAGGAGAAAAAATAGTAATACAAAAAAGTAATTGTGGATTTAAAAATGAAACAAATCTATGTGTAAATACATATGCATCACTTGATAAATACACATTACAACTTGGATTATCTAAAAAAACAAAAGATGGTTCAAGCATATCAGGAGATTCTTGTCTAACATTAAAATTAGACGACGGAAAATATTTATTAGTAATAAGTGATGGAATGGGCACAGGACCAAAAGCAAGAGAAGCTAGCCAAATAGCAATAAAAATGTTACAAAGGCTATTATTAAGTGGTTTTGATAAAGATACATCAATAGAATTAATAAATTCCACATTATCTCAAACTACTGAAGAAGATACTTTTGCAACTTTAGATATTGCAATACTTGATCTTTATGCGGGAAATATAGAATTCATAAAAAATGGAGCATGTCCAACATATATAAAAGAAAAGGGTAAAAAAGTACAAATAATAAAAGCCTTAACATTACCAGCAGGTATATTAGAAAATATTAATCTAGTAGTGTATGATAAAGATATAGAAGCAAATGATATATTATTAATGTGCTCAGATGGAATAATGGAATCAAATACAGAATATCAAAATAAAGAACTATGGCTAAGGGATATTTTAGAAAGTATAGAAACAGATAATGTTCAAAAAATTGCAGATATAATAACAAAAGAATCAATAGATAATGGCTACGGTATAGCAAAAGATGATATGACAATTATAGTAGCAAAATTTATAAAAAGATAAGACAGAAAGTACGAGATTTTTATAGCTCGTACTTTTCTTTTACTTTAAAGTATGATATAGTATAAAATATAAAATAAACCTTGGAGGTATTAAAATATGAGCAGAAGAGCAAAAGGAAAAAGATATGATACTAATGAGAAACTTAATATAAAAAAAGTAATAGCTGTTATTGTTGCGATTGCTGTAATTGTTATGTTTGTTGTAGGAATTAAAACTCTACTTACTGAAAGTCCAACAAAAAATACTGAACAGACAAGCTATTATCCTGTATATACAAACAACAAATGGGGGGTAATTAATCAAAAGGGAGAAATTGTAATTGTACCACAATATGATGAAATGATTACAATACCAAACTCTAAAATAGAGTTATTTATATGTGTTTATGATGTAGATTATGAAAATAATACATATAAAACTAAAATAATAAATTCAAAGAATGAAGAAAAATTTACAGAATATGAATTAGTTGAGAGTGTAGAAAACATAGATAAAAACAACATTTTATGGTATGAAGAAAATGTTTTGAAAGTTAAAAAAGATGGCTTATATGGCTTAATAGATTATTCTGGAAAATTAATATTACCTATAGAATATTCTAGTATTGAAACTTTAAAGGGAGTAAAAAATAGCATAATAATAAAGAAAAACGACAAAGTAGGATTATGTGATAACAAAGGAAATATAATAATTTCTCCAGAATACAAAGAAATAAAATCTATAGAAGAAGATTATAAAAATGGGTATATTGTTATAAATAATGATAATTTATATGGATTAATAGATTTTACAAAAACTATGATATTAGAGCCTATATATGAAGAAGTGAAACCAGTTTATTCAAGTAATATATTTATTGTAAAAGAAAAAGGGAAGTTAAAAGCTATAAATAAAGACAAAGAAACTTTAATTGAAAATAAATTTGATGATGTAAAAGAAATAAACTCAGATAATTTGATTTTTATAAAAAATGGAAAATATGGAATTATAAATATAAAACAAGAAGAAAAAATAAAAGCAGAATATGACGACCTAGAATATGCATTTGGAGATTATTATATAGCAAAAAAAGGGAATAAATATGGTATTATAAATTTATCAAATGAGACTTTATTGCCATTTGAATATTCTAGAATAGCATACAGAAAAAATGCAGGATTTATAGAAACAGAAAAAGAAGGCAATATAAATACAGAGCTTTTAAATGATAAATTAGAAAAGATGTTAGAAGGAATAATAACAGATATAGATGAAATAAAAGCATATATAAGAATTAGAATAAATGATGAATATAAATACTACAATTTTAAATTTGAAGAAATAAAGGCTAGTGAGGTACTAACAAATACAATGTTTTTAAGTAAAAAAGACGGGAAATATGGTTTTGTAGATAGTATGGGAAAAGTAGTAATAGACTATATATACGAAGATGCTCAAGAACAAAATTCATATGGTTATGCAGCCGTAAAACAAGATGGAAAATGGACCTATATAGATAGTAAAGGAGTACAAGGAACTGAAAAGTATGAACTAAAAAATAATATAATAATAGATTTCATAGGTAAATGGCATTTAGCAGAAGATTTAAATTCATACTATTATACAGATGCAGAGTAGAAAAGGAGATAAGAATGGAACTAAAGACAAAATATCAATATACATACTTCATATATCCATATATAGTGAATGAAAATAAATATGATAAATATATATTAAAATTATTAAATCAAAAAGACATAAAAGTGAAATTTTTTGAAAAAGAAAAAGATTTAGATATATATTCATATTTCTTACCAACAATAAAAGAATTTATGTTTCAAGGATTTGAATTTAATAAGGAGAAAATAAATAAATTTGAAGAATTTAATAAAGAAATGCAAACAATGATATTATCTAAATATCCATGTACAGTTTTCGAATATAGTATAGGAACAGAACTTCAAGGAAAAGCAGGAGAAGAAGAGGGGATTTTCTTCAAAATTCAAAAAATAGAATTAATCTGTTTTAATACAGGAATATGTTTTTTAGTAATAAAAACAAATATAGAAGATAGTAAAGAATTTGCGGATGTATTAAACTTTAATTATAAGTTTAGAGATATATATTCAGAATTTAAAGAACTAAAGGAATATGAAAATATAAGACTTCAAACTACGACTTTTGATGATGTTAAAAAATTAAAAGACCTTATAGCTGAACTTACAGGAAATGTTCGGAGATGCAAAGATGTTAGATATAAACACAAATAGATTTTTAACATATGCCTATACATGTATAGACCAATTAGATTGGAATGAAAATAAATCATTTAAAAATATAGAGTTCGAATTTTTTAAGTATGCAAATATATTTCCAAGTTCATATAAATCGAATTTTGATAAGAAACATATGGAAACACTTTCAAAATGGCGTTTTATACATACAGGATTTACAAAAGAAGGAATGGCACTTTTAACTTCAAGTATAGATATGCACAATTATACAGTATTGCCGCATGTATATGAAAATCAACATCTATATACTTATATATTAGTACAGTATCAAAAATTATATCTAAAGAAGATAGAGAAGGAATTTAAAGATAAAGCTACAATGGAATTAGCGAGAGAAAACTTTATTAAATTCACGAAAAAGTTATGGATACAAGAAGTAACCAATGATGATGTGGGGACAAACATTTATAAAAAGGTACGTCACGTTTGTGAAATTGAAAAGATATATAATAATATAAAAAATAAATTTGATATAGCATATAAAGAATTAAATATTGAAAAAGAAAGTAAAGTCAATAAAATTATTTTAGCTATACTTGGAATTTCTTTATTGTTAAATGTAGCTAATTTTATTGCATTACTAAGATTAATGTAAATCATAGGTGGGACGGAGATTTTTGACAACTGTTATGTAATAGATTTTAAGGAGGAAAATAATGCAAGTTACTTGTGGAACTGATATTATAGAGATAGATAGAATAAAAGAATCAATAGAAAACTTACAAGATAAGTTCTTGCATAGAGTATATACTGAAAATGAAATAAACTACTGCGAAAGCAAAAAGAATGTAAAATATCAACACTATGCCGCAAGATTTGCAGCAAAAGAAGCGGTATTTAAGGCTATATCAGCATATCTGGATAATAAATATAATATTGAATGGAAAGATATAGAATTAATTAATGACGAAAATGGAAGACCTAAAATTAATTTCGTAAATATTAAAATAGAAGAATTAAAACAATGTGATATAAGCATATCACATTGCAAAGAATATGCAGTAGCAAATGTAGTTTGTGTGTTTTAGTATCTGGATTTGAACTTAAATTAAATAAATTAGAATATAAATTTAACAAAAAATTATGTAAGATATAATCAAAGTAGATTGTAATATAAGTATAGTAGAATGTAAATCTGTTATAGGTTTCTTCTTTTTTCTCCAGCTCCACCTAGTTGTAATATAAATATAGTAGAATGTAAATGAAATACGAGATACGTCTTTATTTAATGGATTAAATGAGTTGTAATATAAGTAAATTGGAATGTAAATATCGGAAATTATACAACACAATGGTTTGTAAATTTTATAATGTAATACAAATAGATTAGAATAAAAGATTGTTTAATGTTGTGATATACAAGAAAGTGAGATGGTATGAAATTGTTTGATTCACATTGTCACTTAGATGATGAAAAATTTAATATAGATAGAGAAATATTGATAGAAAGATTATTTAAAGAAGGAATAGAAAGATTAATCACAGCGGGATATAGTTTAGATGGTTCTAAAGCAGCATTAGAAATAGCAAAGAGTTATCCACGGAATATATGCAACTTGTGGAATATCACCAAATGACATAAAAGAAAATGTGGAAGAAATAAACAAAGATATAAAAGAAATAGAAGAACTTGCTAGTAATAAAGAAATAGTTGCAATAGGAGAAATAGGATTAGATTATTATTGGAATACAGAAAATAAGGAATTACAAAAATACGCTTTTATAGAACAAATAAAACTAGCAAACAAATTAAATTTACCAATTGTAATACATACAAGAGAAGCGGTAATGGATACATTAGAAATATTAAAGAAAAATCTTGTTAATAAAAAAGGAGTATTTCATTGTTGTCCATTAAATAGAGAGCTTATAAAGGAAGCATTAAAATTAGGATTTTATATATCTTTTGCAGGACCTGTAACATTTAAAAATTCAAAAAATGCAGATGAAATAATTAATATGGTACCACAAAATAAAATATTAATAGAAACTGATAGTCCATATCTTGCTCCTGAACCACATAGAGGAACAAGAAATGATCCAAGAAATGTAAAATATATAGCTGAAAAGATAGCTGAAGTAAAAGAAAT
>JAAVZA010000069.1 GCA_022791395.1 Clostridia bacterium | reverse complement strand
TTCATTATATACATCAACCATTTTAAATCTATATCTTTCGTTTTTATCATTCCAAAAGTCCATATCTCCAAGTTCTATTATAATTTCACACGCAATATCATTTTGTGATTCACATACTTTAGTAAAGTAATCTTCAATTTTTCTATCTTCACGAGTTTGTTTGTTGTTATATTCTAGTCTCGCTTGTTCAAATTCTTCTAAATATACTTGTTTAACATCATTTACAATATCATTTGTTCCATAAATTGTTCTAATTAGTTCTGTTTGATTATCATAATCTCTTAAATTGTGTTTGTTTACATCTGACAAATCTTTTGCATTTTGAATTGCATTATTAGCTAGAGAAGTAGTACCAGATACATTTTCTTTTGCTACTTTTTTAGCCAATTTACTTTTGTTTTTATCACTACCTAAGTGAAAAGAATATGCCAATTCTTGCTCCAATAAAAACACCTCCTTTGAAATTTCTTCGTAGCACAGGACTTTGACCTTGTCACAAGTCCTAACCCCCTATATGTTATGACATACTATCATAACATGGGGGCTCTGCGAGGCAATAAATTTTATCTCACAGAGCTAAAATTTATCAAATTAACTCGCTACAAAATTTATATTTGCTAATTGCAAATACAAATTTGTTCTCGTTAATTTGTTATTGCAACATAGTAGATATATTTATATAGTTGCAACAATTATTCTGCATTTTCTTTGCAGAATTTTACTGGTTTAACACCTACTGAAATAGGAGTAGGCTCTTTCATATAGATTACACTATCGTTTGTTTCATCTGGTATATAGTCAAATGCTGTATCTATTTCTTGCATTTGAAATTTATCTTCTTCATTGATGTAGATTATTCCAAATCTATAAGTTTCCATTTTATTATCTGGATCTAGTTTGTAATAATCTTCTAAAGGGAACACTCTAACAATAGCACTATTATCTTCAGCAAAGTTGAAATAGAACATTTGCTTATCTACATAGTATGTTGCTTCAGTATAATGAACATCATAATACTGTCTTAATCTCATTATAATTTCGCCGACTTCTTCCTCTGGCAAATAATTACTAAATCTAACACTACCAAGCACATT
>JAAVZA010000023.1 GCA_022791395.1 Clostridia bacterium | reverse complement strand
GCTCCAGATCTTCGATTGAGATATCCTCTGACGTACGCAAAACCATTGCGCAGATTCCAATCACTCTCTCGAAGTTTTTTCCCAAAACCTGCTTCGCCTTGTCGGGTCCCTTGTCTCCCACCTCACTCTTACGTGTTCAATGCCGACCGCCTTCGCCATCTTATGCAATCTCAAACACGTATTCAGTAGTGTATAGGCTACCTGATTGAGCCGATCCTCATCTGTAACAGCCCCTTTCAGTACTCCCAGGGTATATGCCAGATCTAACTCGACCACCATATCCCTTTTAGCCTCCAAAATATACTCCTCAATTGCTTTTTTCGACATAACAATGTCTCCTTTCTTTGTGCTATTTTGTTGGGGAATCCTACTATTAGGATATTTTTATTTTATCACTTTTTATGTAAAATTGCAATAGTTTTACATAATTTTACCATTATTTTTATTTACTGTTTCTGATGAAATTATAAACCAAATACAAAAGGCGGATTATAATATCCGCCTCTATTTTCTATTTTACAAATTCACTATATCCTTTATATGCACAATACACATCAAATTTAGAAGTCACTTCATATGGTGCATGCATTGATAATACTGGAACTCCACAATCTATTACATCCATTCCTTTATTGGCAAGTATATATGCGATAGTTCCTCCGCCGCCAACATCTACTCTTCCAAGTTCTGATACTTGATAAGGAATATTTGCATCCTCAAATATTTTTCTTACCTTTGCTACATATTCAGCATTTGCATCAGATGCTCCTGATTTTCCTCTTGCTCCTGTATATTTATTAAGTCCTATTCCATATCCTATCATAGCTGCATTATTTTTTTCTGAAACAGAAGCATATATTGGGTCTAACCCAGCATCAACATCAGCTGATAACATACAAGAATTACAAAATACTTTTTCTAATGCATTTGGTGTATTTTGATTTGTTTTATTTAGTAACTCTGATATGAAATAGTCAAACACATGTGATTCCATACCAGTATTACCCATACTTCCAATTTCTTCTTTATCTGACAAAATACATACTGCTGTTTTTTCAGGATCTTTAACATCTAGCATTGCACGTACAGATGTGTATGCACAAACACGGTCATCTTGCCCATAAGCTGCAATCATACTTCTATCAAATCCTAAACTTCTTGCACGAAAAGCTGGAACTATTTCTAATTCAGAACTTACAAAATCTATTTCTTTTATTCCATATTTCTCATTTAATAATGTTAATATATTTAATTTGACTTTTTCACTGATATCCTTATCCTCTGCTGGTATGCTTCCTATTAATAAGTTTAAATCTTCTCCACTAACACCATCTTTTAATTTCTTTTCCATTTGGTCTTGTGCTAGATGTGGTAATAAATCTGTAATTGTAAATATTGGGTCACTTTCTTCTTCGCCAATTGAAATCTCTATTTTTTCTCCATTAGATTTTACAATTACTCCGTGAATACTAAGTGGAATTGTTGTCCACTGATATTTTTTTATCCCACCATAATAATGTGTTTTTAAATATGCAAATCCATTATCTTCATATAAAGGATTTGGTTTTAGGTCTAATCTTGGTGAATCTATATGTGCACCTAATACTTTTAAACCATTTACTAATGGTTCTTTTCCAATTACAGCTATATACATACTTTTATCTCTGTTTATATAATATACTTTGTCTCCTGCTACTAATTGTCCTTTCATATTAATGTCGCAAAAACCATTTTCATCTAACATCTTCTTTACAAATTTGACTGCTTCTCTTTCTGTTTTTACTTTATTTAAAAAGTAAATATATTCATCTGAAAATTTAAAAATTCTTTCTTTGCTTTCGCTAGAAATATTTTTCCATCCTGCCTCTTTTTTATTAAACAATTCTTCTTTTTCCATTAAAATTTCCTCCTTTGAATTTATATATTATAGTAAATTTTAAACTTTACTATAATAGCACATACATAATAATTTATTATACATTAAAACGAAATAGAACAATATCTCCATCTTGCATAATATATTCTTTTCCTTCTGAACGTAATAAACCTTTTTCTCTTACTGCATTCATTGAACCTTCACGCATCAAATCCTCATATGATACAACTTCTGCACGAATAAATCCTCTTTCAATATCTGAGTGAATTTTTCCAGCAGCAGCAGGTGCTTTTGTACCTTTTTTTATTGTCCAAGCACGTACCTCTGGCTCTCCTGCTGTTAAGAAGCTCATTAATCCTAATAAATCATAACTTGCTTTTATTACTTTATCTAAACCTGATTCTTCAAGTCCTAAGGCTTCTAGCATTTCTTTTTTGTCATTATCTTCTAAGCCTGATAATTCTTCTTCTATTTTAACACAAAGTGGAATAACTTTAGCATTTTCATTTTTTGCATATTCTTTTACTTTTAAGACATTTGCATCAATTTCTACATTTTCAAGTCCTTCTTCTTTAACATTAGCAATGTATAGTATTGGTTTTAATGTTAATAAATATGTATCTTTTAACAATTCTTTTTCATCTTCTGTTAAATCTAATGTTCTTGCTGATTTTCCTTCTTCTAATGTTTTTTTGATTTTTTCAAACAAATCAATTTCAACTTGTGCTTTTTTATCTGCTTTTAATTGTTTTCTTGCTCTATCTAATCTTTTATCTACTGTTTCTATATCTGCAAAAATAAGTTCTAAATTTATAGTTTCAATATCTCTTAATGGATCAACATTTCCATCTACATGAACAACATTAGGGTCTTCAAAACATCTTACGACTTCTACGATACTGTCAACTTCTCGAATATGTGATAAGAACTTATTTCCTAAACCTTCTCCTTTACTTGCTCCTTTTACAAGCCCTGCAATATCAACAAATTCTATAACAGCATGTGTTGTTTTTTCTGGATTATACATTTTAGTAAGTTCGTCTAAACGTTCATCTGGAACAGGTACTACACCTACATTTGGTTCTATTGTACAAAATGGATAGTTTGCACATTCTGCACCTGCTTTTGTAATTGCATTAAACATTGTACTTTTTCCTACATTTGGAAGTCCTACTATTCCTATTTTCATTACATTCTCATCCTTTCTTTTAGATAGTTTAAATTATATCATTTAATCATATTTTTTCAAGATATTTATTAAGATTAAAATAAAAAATACCAAATAATATCGGAAGTATATCCAAATATTACTTGGTGGTGCACAACTTTGGAGCGGGTAGAGGGAATCGAACCCTCGCTATCAGGTCGGAAGCATGACATTCTACCACTAAATTATACCCGCAGTTTAAAATAGCACCTACTTGAAAAATACTTTTTCAAGGGGTGCAGCTTGGAGCAGGTAGCGGGAATCGAACCCGCATAGCCAGCTTGGAAGGCTGGAATTCTACCATTGAACTACACCTGCATTTTCTATAATAGTTATTATAATAATTTATTTTATTTTTGTCAATACTTATACAAGCATTTTTTATAATTCTTCATATCGGTTTATAACTTTTATTGCAGGTGTTTTAAATAAAACACCTGCAACATATACCTTATGCTTTCTATTTTGTATAATTTTTTACTTCTTCACTAACTTTATTTACAAATTCTTGTAATTTAACAGCTCCAACATCTCCATCAGCTCTTGAACGAACTCCTACTTCATTGTTCTCTATTTCCTTTTGTCCTACTACTAGCATATATGGAACTTTTTCAAGTTGTGCTTCACGTATTTTGTATCCAATTTTTTCATTTCTTGAATCCACTTCTACTCTTGCACCTATTTTTTCTAATTCTTCTTTTACTCTATTTGCATAGTCTAAATGTGCATCAGTAATTGGTAATATTTTAACTTGTACTGGTGCAAGCCAAATTGGGAATGCTCCTTTTGTTTCTTCTATTAAAAATGATAAAAATCTATCAAATGTACCAAGTATTGCTCTATGAATAACAACTGGTGTATGTTCTTTTCCATCTTCGCCTATATATTCAAGTTCAAATCTTCTTGGTAATAAAAAGTCTAATTGGCATGTAGATATCGTAACATCATGTCCTAATGCTGTTTTTATTTGTACGTCTAATTTTGGACCATAAAATGCAGCTTCGCCCTCTGCTTCATAGAAGTTTAAATTTAATTCTGTTAAAATATCACGTAATTGGCTCTCTGCAGAATTCCACATTTCATCATCATCAAAATATTTTTCTTTATCATTTTTGTCTCGTAAAGATAATCTAAATGTATAATCTGTAAATCCAAAATCTTTATAAACTGAAAGTATTAACTCTACAACTTTCTTAAATTCTTCTTTTATTTGGTCTGGTCTTACAAAAAGGTGGGCATCATTTTGACACATTTCACGAACTCTTTCTAATCCACAAACATTTCCACTTGCTTCATATCTAAAGTCGTGTGCTAATTCACCAATTCTAATTGGTAACTCTCTATATGAATGCATTTTGTTTTTATAAATTAACATATGATGTGGACAGTTCATTGGTCTTAATACCATTTCTTCATTTTCCATTTTCATAACTGGGAACATATCCTCTTTATAATGATCCCAATGTCCGACTTGTTTTATATAATTCTACATTTGCAAGTGATGGTGTATACACGTGATTATACCCCATTTTAACTTCTTTATCTTGAATATATCTTTCTAATATTCTTCTTATTGTTGCTCCCTTTGGTAGATACATTGGAAGTCCTGAACCAACTAACTGATGTGTCATAAATAAATCTAGTTCTTTTCCTATTTTTCTATGGTCTCTTTCTTTTGCTTCTTCTAGCAATTTTAAATGTTCTTCTAAACTACTTGTTTTTGGAAAGGAAATAGCATAAATTCTTTGTAACATTTTATTTTTTTCGCTACCTCTCCAATATGCACTAGAAGATGAAAGTATTTTTATCGCTTTTACTTTTCCTGTACTCATTAAGTGTGGTCCTGCACAAAGATCTGTAAATTCTCCTTGAGAATAAAAAGATATTTCTTCTCCCTCTGGTAAATCTTCTATTAATTCTACTTTATATGGCTCGTCCATTTTTTTCATTAAAGCTATTGCTTCTTCCCTTGGTAATGAAAACCTTTCTATAGGTAAATCTTCTTTTATTATTTTTTTCATTTCTTCTTCAATACTTGCCTTATCTTCATCTGTAAATGGCTTTTCTACATCAAAATCATAATAGAAACCTTCATCAATTGATGGTCCAATTGCAAGTTTTACCTTTGGAAATAATCTTTTTACAGCTTGTGCCATTATATGTGAGGTTGTATGCCAATAAGCCTTTTTTCCATTTAAGTCACTATCAAAGGTTAATATATTAACACTTGCATCTTCTTCTAAACAATATCTTAAATCTTTTATTTCCCCATTTACTTCTGCTACAGTAGCAATTCTAGCTAATCCTTCACTAAGCTCTTTTGCAAGTTCTATTACAGAAATTCCTTTTTCTACTTCTTTAATAGATCCATCTTTTAATGTGATTTTTATCATTATATTTCCTCCTTTAATGTGTACAAAAAACACCCCTACAAGTTTAATTTACTTGTAGGGGTGCATATTACACGGTTCCACCCTATTTTTTACTTAATTTACGATTATAACGGAATCACCGTCTAGTTTTTCTAGAAACTTAGCAAGTTAGTTTTTCGAAATACGTTTTCTTGTAATGGTTTTCAGCCTAAGACCATCAACTCTCTTTTAGAAACCTTTATTCTACTTTGTCTTGCTATTGTTTTTTATATCTATAAATAATATTACAATTTTTCTAGCATTTTGTCAATAGTTTTTTACATAGTATCTACTTGTTTTTGTAATTTGTATACATTTTGCTCTAATGCATTAACCTGTTCTTGTTTTTCAAAACTATGAACAAAATATCCTATAATAAATCCTAATACAAAAACTCCTACTACTAAAAGAACACTCTTTATCCATTGTTCTTTTTGATACATATCTTTATCATATATTTTCATACGACTTCCTTCTTTCTATTTTTTCTCATATCCCGGCTTTCCAAGTAATCTAAACATGTTCTTCTTATATTCTTCTACTCCTGGTTGATTAAATGGATTAACCCCTAAAATGTTGCCTGATACTGCACAAGCTAGTTCAAAGAAGTATATTAATTCACCAATGGATTCTTCATTTAGTTTTTGTATTGTTATAACGATATTTGGAACCCCTCCTGACACATGTGCCTCTATTGTTCCTTCCATAGCTTTCTTATTTACAAAATCTAGACTCTTCCCTGCAACAAAATTCATTCCATCTAAATTATCTTCATCTGCTTTTATTGTAAGATCAGTATTTGAATTTTCTATATTAACTACTGTCTCGAATAAATTACGTCTTCCGTTCTTGAATATATTGTCCCATCGAATGTAAATCTGTTGTAAAATCAACTCCAGCTGGGAATATTCCTTTTAAATCTTTTCCTTCACTTTCTCCATATAATTGTTTCCACCACTCTGTAAAGTAATGCATTTTAGGTTCATAATTTACTAATATCTCTATATCTTTTTTATTTTTATATAACATATTTCTTACAACTGCATATTTATAGCATTCATTATATTTTAGATTATTATCCATATATTTATCTTGAGCAATTTTAGCTCCAAGCATTAATTTATCAATATCTACTCCTGCTACTGCGATAGGTAATAACCCTACTGCCGTAAGCACAGAATATCTCCCCCCAACATTATCTGGTATTACAAAACATTCATATCCCTCTTCTGTTGCAAGTTTTTTTAATGCTCCTTTTTCTTTATCTGTCGTACAATAAATTCTTTTTCTTGCTTCCTCTACGCCATATTTATTCTCTAAAAATTCTCTAAAAATTCTAAATGCTATTGCAGGTTCTGTAGTTGTTCCAGATTTAGATATAACATTAACTGATATATCTTTATCTCCAATTACATCTATTAAATCATTTATATAATTTGGGCTTAGATTATTTCCTGCATATAAAATTTGTGGTGTGTTTCTTTTATCATAATTGTAGAATGTATGTGTTAAAGCATCTATTACCGCTCTTGCCCCTAAATAAGATCCTCCTATCCCAATACATAAAAGTATACTAGAATCTTTTTTAATCTTTTCTGCTGCTTTTTTTATTCTTGCAAATTCTTCTTTATCGTAATTTGTAGGTAATTCAAGCCATCCTAAAAATTCCTTTTCATCACTTGCTTTTTCGTGTAAAGCTTTATGTATGTTTTTCACTTGATCTTCATATTCCATAATATCTTCTAATTTTATATTTGTATTGCTGAAATCAACTTTAATGTTTGACATTTTCTTTTCTCCTTTTCCTTTTGTATTATATGTATATTCTATAATAAGTATTTATCTTATGCAATAAATTATTTAAAAAAAGTATCAAAAAATGATACTTTTTTGTTAAGGCTTATATGCAATATTCATCAATACTATCTTTTACTTCTTTTGCAGTCATTTTACTTTGTTTATATTGTTCTATGATTTTTTCAATATACTCATAATCTTCTCCAAATTCTGTTTCTGCAACACTACTATATCCTTCATTAATTAATACAAGTATTAGCTCCATTTTAGCTCTTTCGTTCTCACTAGAGCATTCTAATATCGATTGTAGTTTATCGTATTTCTTTACATATCTTTCCCTTTTTTGTTCATCTCCATATTCTTCATTTAATATTTCTTGCATAAGCTTTGTTCTTCTAGTTTTTTCTTCTGCATTTGTTTTCATTATATCTTGTAATAGATCATAATATTCTTTTGGAAGTATACCTGTTGTTGCTTTAGGTTGCATTGCTACATAATATTTACAATTTATTTCATTTATTATTTGTTTTAATGAAGTGCTCATTGTTTGGAAAATTGTTACCTTTTTATTATCCAATTTTTGTTTTTTTGATACTTGTTTTCTTTCATTATTTCTTGCTGAAGGGTTTATTTTATTTCTTGCTATATCTTCACTTGTAATATATCTTCGTTCTTTAGCTCTAGTTTTAACTTTTTCATTCGACATAGATGCTTCAGTTTCTACTATATCATTTGCTTTTGTTTTCATACTATTACTTTGTCCACCATTATTTGCATTACGCAGTTCTTCTTCATATTCTTCAGTTTTATACACATTCCAACCAATTATTTGATCCCATTTATCTAAATCAAAAAAAGCTGTTTCTTTACTTTTTAATCTATCTTTAATTTCATTTATTCCCTTTACAGTAATTCCCTCATCTTCTATTTGTTGCACCACCTGTAAAGCGTTTCTTTTTTGTCGTAATTTTTCATATATAGCAATTTGAATTAAATAATATTGCTCTTTATCTATTTCTGCTTTTTGCTTTTCTAAATTTTTAATATCTTCATTTTCAATTGTTCCTGCCCATATCTTCGCTCTTATTCTAGATAACTTGTTTTCTTCTCCTACTTCAATTTGTTGTAAATACATATCACAAATACTATTCTTTTCTTCTGCAGATATTTCTTTATCATCTTTTTGTGCTAATATTTGCTTATCTCTTATCTGTTTTATATCCATTAATTTTAATTGTATTACTTTATGTGTTGAAAATCTTTTTGCAAGTTCTTCTGCCTCTTTGTATCTTTTTTGTATCACATATATTGTCATTAATTGTGATTGTATTACTTCATTTTTTAAAAATTTACTTGCTAACTCTTCTGCTTCTTCATATCTTTCTTGTTTTATATATATTGCCATTAACTGTGATTGTATATGTATATATCTAGGAAATCTATTTGCAAGTTCTTCTGCCTCTTTGTATCTTTCTTGTATATCATATACCGTCATTAACTGTGATTGTATCACTTTGTCTTTTGAAAATCTTTTGGCAAGTTTTTCTACTTCTTCATATTTTTCTTGTCTTATATATATTGCTATTAATCGTGATTGTATTGATTCATGTGTTGCAAATTTGTTTGCAAGTTTTTCTACTTCTTCATATCTTTCTTGTTTTATATATATTGTCATCAATTGTGATTGTATTGATTCATGTGTTGAAAATTTATTTGCAAGTTCTTCTGCTTCTTTATATCTTTCTTGTTTTATATATATTGTCATTAATTGTGATTGTATTATTTCATTTTTTAAAAATTTACTTGCTAACTCTTCTGCTTCTTCATATCTTTCTTGTTTTATATATATTGTCATTAATTGTGACTGTATTACCTCACTTTTTAAAAATTTACTTGCTAACTCTTCTGCTTTTTCATATTGTTTTCCATTTATATATATTGTCATTAATTGTGATTGCATTATTTCACTTTTTAAAAATTTACTTGCTAACTTTTCTGCTTTTTCGTATTCTTCTATTTTTATATATATAGCAATTAACTTCCATTGTATTGGTTCATATTCCATAAATTTGATTGCAATTTTTTCTATATCATCATATCTTTCTTGTATATCATATACCGTCATCAATTGTGTTTGTATCGGTCTATACATCGGAAAATTCTTTGCCAAAGCTTCCGCTTCTTCATATCTTTCCTGTTTTATATATATTGCCATCAATTGTGATTGTACTGATTTATATTTTGAAGAATCCTTTGCCAATTTTTCTGCTTCTTCATATTTTTCCTCGTTTATATATATTGTCATCAATTGCGATTGCACAGCATCATTTTTTATAAATTTTTTAGCAAATTCTTTTGCTTCTTCATATCTTTCTTCATTTATGTATATTGTCATTAATTGTGATTGTATAGTTCTATTTTCCAAAAAATTCTTTGCTAAATTTTCCGCTTCTTCATATCTTTTTTGCGCTATATATATTTTTATTAATTGTGATTGTATTGGCCCATATGTTAAGAATCTCTTAGCAAGTTTTTCTGCCTCTTTGTATCTTTTTTGTATCGTATATATTGTCATTAATTGTGATTGTATCACTCTATCCTTATAAAATTTCTTAGTGAATTCCTCTGCTTCTTTATATTTCTTTTCTTTTATCAACTGCTTTATTTTTTCACTTACTTCTTTTGCCTCTCTATATTCCTTTGCATTTCTATATATAGGTGTCCCAGATGTTTCTTCTGATACATGTTCTCCTATTTCTTTTTCTATTTTTTTTGCAGGATCCATTCCTATATCCTCCTTCGAATTATGTAACCATTATATCATTTTAGTTGTCATAATTCAACACATATTTGCAATATTTTCTAGATACCTATTCCCTTTTTCTTATTTTTAACATATAATACTCTTAACAAAATCTATAATTATAAATTTTGTGATACATAAGTTCTTAGGAGCTGATAAAATGAAAAAATTATTATTTAAAGGTTGCGCTACAGCAATCGCTACTCCTTTTTCAGATACAGGAGTTAATTTCGATGAATTTGGAAAATTAATTGATTTTCAAATTGAAGAAGGTATTGATGCTTTAGTTGTTTGTGGAACTACTGGAGAATCTGCAACTATGACTGAAACCGAAAGAAAAGAAACTATGAAATTTGCTATAGAAAAAGTAGCAAAAAGAGTTCCTGTTATATTAGGAACAGGCAGTAATTGTACCCGTACTGCAATAGAACTAACTAAATATGCTGAAGCTATTGGTGCAGATGGTGTGTTAGTAGTTACTCCTTATTACAATAAAACTACTGAAAATCGGACTTATTAAACATTATGAAGTTATTGCAAATTCTACAAATTTACCTATTATTGTATATAGTGTACCTAGTAGAACAGGTGTAAATGTTACCCCTAAAACTTGCTTAGAATTATCAAAAATAGAAAATATTGTTGCTATAAAAGAGGCAAGCGGTAACTTATCACAAATAGCAGAAATCGCTGCACTTTGCGGAGATAATCTACATATTTACAGTGGCAATGATGATCAGGTTCTTCCTGTTTTATCACTTGGCGGAAAAGGTGTTATTTCTGTAATTTCAAATATTGCACCAAGAAAATTTACAAATATGATTCATAACTATTTTGATGGAAATATAGAAGATGCAACAAAAGTGCAATTAGAAAGTATAGACTTAGTAAAAGCACTATTTTGTGAAGTAAACCCTATTCCTGTAAAAGCTGCATTAAATATTATGGGATATAATTATGGCATACCAAGATTACCTCTTATAGAAATGTCTAGTACAAATAAAGAAACACTAAAAAAAGCAATGAAAGAATATGGATTATTATAAATAAAAATGGATAGCTAAAAACTATCCATTTTTTATTATACTTTTGCTAATTTACTGCTGCAGCTCCCCAAGGTGAACCTTCTGCTGTTCCTGTATACGTTACATGTGGTACATCCTTAAAGGCATCTTCTCCTATTGAGGTTACTGTATTTGGTATTTCAAGATTTGTTAAACCTGTACAACCACTAAATGCACTAGTACCTATATTTGTCACTGTGTTTGGTATATTTATAGCGCTTAATCCAACACAGCCATTAAATGCTCCATTTCCAATTTGATTAACATTCTCTCCTATTTCCACATTAGCTAATCTCTTACAACCTTGGAACATACCAGAAGTTACATTACTATTTATTTTAACGTCTGTTAGACCTGAATTATAATCATAGAATGCCATAGCACCCACTTCTATTAAGTTAGAACCTATTTCTACTTTTCTTATGTTGGCTCCGATTAAAGCACCCCTGTCCCAAACTTTTTATATTTGGTAAATAAACATCTATTCCTTCTGTATCCTTCGCTATTTGGTAGAATGCTGCTTGTCCCATTGTTTCTATATTTTTAGAAAAATTTATTTTATTTAGTTTTTTTGTTGATGCAAATGCATTTTCTCCTATACTTGTTACGCTTTCTGGCATATAAACCTCTTCAAGAGCATAACAGTTATAAAATGTTTGAGGTTCTATTGATGTAATACCCTCTGGAATTTTAAATTTTTTCAACAACTCACAGGTTGAAAATGCTCGTGTTCCAATATAATTACATTCACCAATTATTGTGCATTTTTGCAAATTACGACAATTTATAAAAGCTTGATCCTCAATTCTATCTACTCCATCATTAAATGTTATCTCCTCTACGGCTTTGTTTATACTCGACTGTTGAAAAATTCCGTTTCAAATCTCCTACATGTTTATTAAATACTATCTTCTTTATTGTAGTTGGAAAAGCTCCTCCAGGTCCTTCAATTATATCTATTGAACAATTAAATACTGCTTCTTCTAAACCTGCACAATTAGAGAAAGTTCCATTCATATTTGTTACATTGCCTTCAATATTTATTTGTGTTAAATTACATGAATTGAAAGTGCTGCTCATACTTTCAATATTTCCAATAATCTTTACTTTCTCAACACTCGCATTAGTAAAAGTACTATCCATACGTTCTATATTTCCAGAAATATTCACTTCTGTTAAATTCGTACAATTAGCAAAAGTCCCATTTAAATTTGCTACATTTCCTTTAATATTTACTTCCGTTAAACTCTCACATTGCGCAAACGTATAGCTTAAATTAATTCCTTCACAATTTAAATCAAGCCATACCAATCCACTCCTCTGAAAACCACCCAAGCTTGTTAAACTTCCCAACGTTTTTATTGAAAGTAAATTTGTATATGGAGCACCAACTCCAGATAAACTTGTTGCTTCTTGGTGAACAACTAAGTCTCCATCTATTAATGCTGGATCATTTATTAATTTTGCATTACCAGCTTCATCTACGGTTAACCAATGGATATCTTTTAATTCTTGCCAACTATATACTAAACTTCCATTTTTCCATAGTCCTGCTTCTAATGCCACACCCGGTAAGTATATATAATATTCATATTCCATTGTTACTTTACAAAGTATTCCTTCTGTTACTCCATTATCAACTAACATTCCACCTTCTGGCATACTTTCTACTTCTTCTACTTTGGCTGCTTTTGAATGGTTTATTTCTTCTTCTAATTTTTTTGCTTTTATCTCAGTATCATATACTCTATAATCTATATCCAACCCTGCATATGATACTTTTATTAATTCTGTTTCTTCTGCCATTTTTTGTTTTATTGCTGCCTCTTGTACTGTATTAAGTAATCCATTTTCTCCTAGTAATATGCTTATTGTTACACTTGCTAGTATTAATAATATTATAATTGTAACTATTAGTGCAATCAATGTAATTCCTTTTTCTTGTTTTAATTTTTGCATTTTTCTTTTGCTCCCCTCTTTTATTTTTTCACTTTGGTAAACCTTTTTGGTTAATTTGTATTCTCTTTTTGTTTATATAAGTTTATATATAATCTATAACTATGTCAATATATGTTCTAAAATATTTTTTCTACTTTTAGTTAAATTTTTACTTAATAAAAGCATTTTTTTACATTTATTCGTATTTTTACTTGAATTTATTTAATATTTGATATAGTATTTATATATAATTTTTTACATTGTACCAAGGAGGAAAAATAATGCCAAGAAAAACAAAAGAACTAGAAAAAACACCAATAAAAACTACAAAAAAAGCTACTGTTAAGAAAACCACAACGCAAAGATCAGTAGCTACTAAAACTACTACAAAAAAAGTAGCAAAAAAAGATACTTTGTCTAAATCTACAAATAACAAACCTTCTGGTACTATTTCAAAGAAAAAAACTTCAAAAGAAACTTCAAAAAAAGATACTTCAAAAACCAATATATCTAATACAGTTTCTATAGTTGAATATTATGATTTACCTTTAAGATATAACCAAACTATTGTAAAAATACTTGCTCAAACCCCTAATATATTATTTGTATATTGGGACCTTGCTGATGCTGATAAAAAATCATTTATAGAGCATTATGGAAATAACTTCTTTAAGGAAACTAAACCTGTTTTGATTGTTCACAATGAAACTATGAATTATTCTTTTGAAATTGAAATAAATGATTTTGCAAATAGTTGGTATTTACATGTTAATGATGCTAACTGTAAATATAGTATTGAACTTGGAAGACGTCCTTTAACACATATATCTACAATAAAAGAAGAATATATCTATGTTTCTTCTTCAAATGAAATGAATTCTCCAAATAATCACATTTTATTTGAAAAGTTCAATCCAAGTGTTACATACAAAAACTTAAAAAATGGAAATACTACAAAAAGAGATTTTAGTTCTCTTTCAAAATACAAAAATATGCAAGAAATATATACTATTTACGATTTATATAAAACTATTTATAAAGATGAACTATTTGGAGAAATAATTGATGAAAATCTAACAAATCCATCTTCAATGTCTTCTTCTAGTTTTAAATAAATATATATCTACAAAGGAGAAAAACATGAATTCGAAAAAAGGATATGTAAGCTTTGTCTTACATGCACATTTACCTTTTGTGCATCACCCTGAAAGTGAAGATTATTTAGAAGAAGAATGGCTATATGAAGCTATATCTGAAACATATATCCCATTATTAACTAATTTTAAAAAATTAGAGGAAGAGAAAGTTGATTTTAGAATTACTATGTCACTTACTCCCCCTCTTCTTTCTATGTTAGATAATAAAATGTTACAAAGAAGATATATTAAATACTTAAAAAAACATATTGAACTTTCTAAAAAAGAAATACTTAGAACTGCAAATGATGAAAAGCTTAACAAATTATCTAAATATTACTTAGATAGATATACTTCTGATTTACATATTTTTAAAGATATCTATAATTGTAACTTAATAGAAGGCTTTAAACACTTTCAAGATATTGGTGTTTTAGAAATTATAACTTGTGGTGCAACTCACGGATATTTTCCTATTTTATATGTAAATGAGAAAACTGTTCGTGCCCAAATTGCAGTAGGTGTACAAACTTATAAAAAATATTTTGGTAAAAATCCTCGTGGTATTTGGCTTCCTGAATGTGGGTATGTTCCTGAAGTCGATAAATATCTAAAAGAATTTGGTATTGAGTACATTATAACGGAATCACATGGTATTTTATATGCTGACCCTACCCCTGTTTATGGCACATATGCACCAATTGTTACTAAAAACGATATTGTAGCTTTTGGACGTGATATTGAATCTTCAAGGCAAGTATGGAGTTCTATAAATGGATATCCTGGCGATTACAATTACCGTGAATTTTATCGTGATATTGGCTATGATGCTGATTATGATTATATAAAACCATATATAGCTCACAATGGTGTAAGAGTTCATACTGGAATTAAATATTATAGAATTACTGGTGATACTGAAAATAAGGACTACTATAATCCCACTTGGGCAATGGATTCTGTGGAAAAACAAGCTGGACACTTCTTTGATTCAAGACAAGCACAAATTACAGCTATTGCACCTCATATGCACCTTCCTCCTATTATACTATGTCCATATGATGCTGAACTTTATGGTCATTGGTGGTATGAAGGTCCAGACTGGTTATATGTTTTATTTAAAAAGATTTATTATGATAAATGTGATTTTGAATTAATTACACCTGGTGAATATATAGATAACTATCCAGAAATCCAAGTATCTACACCTTGTCGTTCAAGTTGGGGTGCAAACGGCTATAGTGAAGTGTGGCTAAATCACACAAATGACTATGCACACCGTCATCTACATATAGCAGGAGATAGAATGGTAGAGCTTGCAAATTTATTTCCTAATGAAAAAAACAAACTAAAAAAATTTGCCTTAAACCAATGTGCTAGAGAATTATTACTTGCACAAAGTAGTGATTGGCTATTTATCATAACAAATGGAACTATGGTGGACTATGCCAAAAAAAGAATTAAAGATCATATTGGTCGTTTTACGAAATTATATTATATGTTAAAAGAAGATAATATTGATGAAGAATTTTTAAAAGATATTAGTAAGATTGATAAAATCTTTCCTGATATTGATTATATGATATATAAATAATTTTCTATTATAAAGCAAGAAATATATTTAGTTTTCTTGCTTTTTCTAATTAATCCTTTTAACCTTTAAACAAGTTTCCAAAATAATGGATATTGCATAAAATAATGTATATCTAAAAAGTTTTGGTAGATACTATTTTTAAAGTATGAAAGGAGATTTTTTTATATGAAATCCATATGCATTAAGAGCAATAATAAATATATTATAGATTATCTACTAAAAGATTTTTCTAATATAAATTTGGATTCTACCTATTTATCTAACAATAGCTTTAAAATTTATGATAATGTTATTATTCACTATTTAGGTAATAATATAGATAATTTTTACAAAATATTATGTGACGAACTTACTAAGTGCATATTATTTTTTTATGAAAAGAAACTAACAAAAAAAATTATTTCTTATAATTACTTTTATTTTAATGACATAGATTCAAAACAAATATTAGACAATTGTATAGACTTATTTAATTTTGATGAAGCTATATATAATGAAAAATATACTGCAATATACAATGCACTATATTCATACTTAAATGAACATCATTCTATTGTTTTAAATGGATTTGTAAATTTTAGATTAAAAGATTATAAAGAAATTTTGGATTATAATGTTGACATATGTGTAAGTAACTTTTTAATAGAAAAAGAATACTTTGAATTTATAAATCTATTACATTTATATGTAAATTCAAAGGAAAGCTCTACTAATGTTTTACATCTTATATATGTAAATAAAGAATCTATATTAATAGATGATAATAAAAATATAGTTTCCACTGAAGACCACATATTTGATGCAAAATATCTTTCAGATATTTCATTTTCCTCGAATGATTATTGTTTAAATACTTTACTTAACTTACTTCCTGAAAGATTAAATATTCATTTAGTTGACAATTATGAAGATGAATTTATTAATACTCTTAAGTTAATTTTTGAAAATAGAGTGCATATATGTAATGATTGCGATATATGTAGAGTTTATAGAATAACAAATAATATTGTAACTACAAAAAGTTATAAATAAAACATAATAGTTTTTAAATATTCTCTCTAAATTCATAAAAACATTGTAATAAATAAAGAAGTTGTATAATATACAACTTCTTAAACACTACTCAATAATAAACTTTTACATAGGCAATGTTACTACCTTAAAAGTACTTCCAGCCAAATAAGGTGTAGACTCTCTGTATCCTCCAGTTCTCTCTAATCTAATCAATACATTATATTCTCCCTTTAAGTCACTAACATTTATAGTCATACTAGTCCCTCCTGAAGCTGTTTTAGACCAATTTACAGATGTACTCCTTATCCAATTTTTATTTGTAGCATTATCAACTACGACAAACCATACCTTTCCACTAGCATCACCATTATCCCTATTTACACCATTAAACTCAAATATAAGGCTTTTTAAATCTGTAACATTTACTCTAAATTTGCTAACAGCTGTTGCATTACGATAGTATTCATAACCATTATAGTTAGATCCATAAGTACCAACCATTAATCCATTACCTACTGCACCACTTATAGTCCAATTCGCATTGGTACTTCCTAATTGTGCAGCATTCCCTTGCCATAATGTCATTTTTCCTTTAAACCTTATAGCCGTTGATACTGTTTCTAGTTTATTTTCTGCATTATCTATACTTAAAATATGTAAATAATATAATCCATTATTAGATTGTGTTATATCTAAAGTTTGAGCTGCTTGTGTAAATGCAGCAGCTGTATTCCAACTTGTATGTTCTTCTCCTAATTTATCACTACTTTGGTTTACTATATATTTACATTTTCCTATATCTATTCCACTTTCTAAATCGCTTTGTGTTACTGTTGCTTGTATTATTTGATTAACATCTGTTTCAGTTTTATCAAAGGTTATTGTTGCTGACTGTGGAGCTGTTTCATCTATAGTGCTTATTTTTCCTGAAAATTTATATCCTATTTCATTTGTTGTTTTATCTATTATTCTTCCATATATGGTTATGTTTTTTCTTACTTCTATTGTACTTCCAGCTGTATAATCTACCCAATTCGTACTTGTATCACTATTTTCTACTATATTATATTGTACTGTATATCCACTTATGCTTGCATCTATTTCTATTGTTACCTCTACTTTTGCTACATTTTGAGTCTCATTATCATATACAAATTTTGCTTTTCCTCTTGTGTCTTTTTTTAATTCTGTTTCTTTTCCTAAACTTTGTGCTATTTCTGGAATACTTCTATCTATTTCAAATTGCCAGCCTTCTACTGTTACTATGTCTCCTTCTACTTCCATATTGTTTTGTTTTAATCTATTATCTATATAATCCTTTTCATTATATTCTGGTTTTGTTATTTTATCTGCTTGTAATTCTACTAATACCGCCTCTAGTTTTTCTCTTGCTCCTGCTTGTTTATAATCTTCTCCCGCTTGTTTAGCTGTATTAAATAGTCCATTTTCTCCTAATATTAGATTTATTGTTACTCCTACAAGTATTAATAGTATTATTATTGTTATGATTAGTGCTATAAGTGTTATTC
>JAAVZA010000022.1 GCA_022791395.1 Clostridia bacterium | reverse complement strand
TCTTTATTTTTGTTTTTTCTTTTACTAATTCATATCTTATTAATATGTTTTCACTTTCGTGACTTCGTAATATTTATCTTACCATTTTTATTTCACTATGTCAATACTTTTTTGTTGGAAATTTTTACTTTTTTATTGTTTTCTTATTTTATGCTTCCCTTTTCTTTTTTGTATCTTCTTGCTTGGTAAGTTTTTATTTATAATAACATATTTACCAGGTAAAAATCAAGCCTTTTTACCTGGTAATTTTTGGTCTCCTCTATTTTATTAACATCTCAATAGCTTTTTGTAATTGGCTATCCTTTGCTTCTTCTATATCTAATTGTTCTTTTGTCTCTTCAGCCAAACTAACTTCTACATCTGGAGTAATTCCTACTTTATTTATCTTATTTCTATTAGGAGTATAATATTCATTAGTAGTTATTTTAAGCCCGCTTCCATCAGTCAAAGTAAGCAATTCTTGAATAACTCCTTTTCCATATGTTTCTTCTCCTACAATTTTAGCTTTTCCATTATCTCTCAACGCACCTGCTAATATTTCAGATGCACTTGCAGTACTCTTATTGGTTAGTACGATTATTGGCACATTAATTATTGTATCATTTTTAGCCTTACTTATTTCTTCTTTTCCATTTTTATCTGTCGTAATTAATAATGTAGCATCTTTATCAACTATAAAATCGGCAATATCAAGAGCCTCATTAACAAGTCCACCACCATTATTTCTAATATCAATAATTAATGATGTTATATTTTTTTGTTTTAATTCTTCTAATTTTTCTTTAAATTCTTCTGCACAACCTTCATCAAAGGAATTAAATTCAATATATCCAATTGTAGTATTATTAATTACTTTTGCTTCTACATGATTAATTTTTATATGCTCTCTTTTAACTTCAATTTCTTTAATTTGACTATTTCTTACAATTTCTAATTTTACAACTGTACCAGCTTCTCCTTTAATTTTATTTGAAGCTTCAGTTAATTGTTCTCCTGTATAACTTTCTCCATCGATTTTAGTAATAATATCTCCTGGTAAAATTCCAGCTTTATATGCTGGTGAATCTTTTATTGGAGAAATTATAAGTATAACATTTCTCTCAATATCTTTAGTTAAATAAATTCCAATCCCAGTATAATTACCCATTACATCTGAACTAAATTCTCCGCATCTCTTCTTTTGTCATATATTCTGTATATGGATCGTCCAGACCATTCACATATCCTTTTATAGTTTCTGTAAGTATCTTATTTTCATCTATCTCTCCCAAAAACTTTTGATCAATAATTTTTCTAATGCTAGCAAGTGAACTAGAAAGCCCATTATCTTTATATGATACTGGCACATATTTAACCTTTTCACCAATATTATTGTACATAAATATTGATGTTGAAATAAATGTAATTACAGCCACTAATACAGCTAGCATTATAATCTTATAAATATTTTGTCTTTTATTATATTCCATTTTCTTCCTCCAATAAATCTAATCTTTAATTATTATACTACAAAAATAATTTTATAGTATAATTTTATAAAATTTTCGCAAAATAATATTAGACTTTATTTTAAGTCTTTTGTTTCCTCTTACATTTTAATAGATGTTAAATTAGGACGAATTATCTTTTCGTCCTAATTCATTTTTTATATCAATTAATTTCTAAATATTAGTCTTGCATATACATCATCTGAAATATAGTTAAGTGGATTTACTTTTGAGCTTGATGTACCATTTGTACGTACCTCAAAATGTAAATGTGGTCCTGTTGTAATACCAGTATTACCTGATATTGCAATTCGTTGTCCTCTTTTTACCTCTTGTCCTGCTTTTACTTCAAAAGAAGATAAATGCCCATAACAAGTATATAAAGTATTTGAATGTTTAATCATAATAAAGTTTCCATAGCCAGAAACACTTCCTGCTGTTACAACATATCCATCTGCTGGTGCATATAGAGGTTGATATCTTATTCCAATATCTAATGCTTTATGATTTGTTGAAGCCCCAGCTGTTGGTTGATCTCTTTTACCATATCCTGAGGTTATAATATTCCAATTTGCTGATGATGTTGATATAGGCCAACTTAATTTTCCTGAAAAACTTCCTTGATATCCATTAGATGCTTCCAGTTGTTTTGCTATTTCTGCATCAGCTTTTTTAATTGCTGCATTAAACTCATCTATTTTTGCTTGAAGTTGTCTTTCTTCTTCGTTTAACTTTGCTACTTGACTATTTTTTACAGCTTTTGCATTTTTTAATATAGTATTTTCTTTTTCAGCTTCTGCTTTTGCAGTTTTAATTTCACTTTTTTGATTATTCAATTCTTCTTTTGCTTTTTCTAAATTTTCTTTTTCAATTTTTATATTTTCTATTAATTCAGCATCAATTTTAGCTATTTTTTCTATGTTATGTAAGTTTGAAAAGAAATCTAAAAAGCTACTTGGATTTAGCAATATGCTCCAATATGATACTTTACCTGTCTTATATTGTGCAATTAATCTTTTTTCCAATGTATTTTCTTGTTTTTCCTGTTTTTCCTCTGCCTCTTTAATTTCTTTTTCTTTTGTAGCAATTGAAGTTTCCAATTCTTTTACTCTTTGATTTAATTTATCAAGTTTATCTTCACTATCTAATATTTGTCCTTCTAATTGTTCTATATTTTTTAATGCTTCACTTTTATCTTTTTTTACTTGATTTTTTTCTTCCTCAAGTTTATCTTTTTGATTTTGTGCATCATTTTTTTGTTGTTCTAAATCTTTTATGCTAGCAGCAAAAGAATACATTGTTACATTAAAACATAATGATATTAAAAGAAAGCTTATTAATATTTTCTTCTTCATAAAAAACTCCTTTATACCTCTAAATATTTTCTCATAGACATTATACTTCCTGTCGTACCTATACCAATTCCTAACAATAAATAAACAATAATAATCATGTTAAACATCTCGTTAAATGTAACAAAGGTAATGTCTAATTTTTTTACAACCATTGTTTCTGCTAAATTTGGTATTAATGCGTTATAGGCTAGTCCAACAATTAAAATCGTAATAAGTGCTGCTGCAATTCCTATAAATGCTCCTTCTACTATAAATGGCCATCTAATAAACCCATTTGTCGCACCAACATATTTCATAATAGAAATTTCTTTTCTTCTCGCATGTACAGTTAATTTTATCGTATTTCCTATAATAACTAATGAAATAATAACTAAAACAATTAATAATGCAAGTGTAAATATTCTAACTCCTTTTGCTATAGACATAAGCAGTGCAATTTCTTCATTACTACTTCTTATTTCATCTAAGTCTTTCCCAACCATACTAGTTATTTCATTTTGAATTGCTTGGTTTCTAGATAAATCACTTAATGTAACTTTATATGATGGACCTAATTGTTCAAATTCTAGTCCTTCATATACACTAGGATCATTTTTAAAGCCTTCTTTAAGATTAATTAAATTCTCCTCTCTAGATACATATTGTGCTTTATTAACTCCCTGTAGTTCTCTTATTTTTACACCATATTCTGTTACTTTTTCTTCTTCTACGCTAGATTTAAAAAACACTGTCATTCCTTGAGCATCTTCTATTGTATTCATTATATGGTTTATATTTTCTCCTACTATAAAAAATAGTCCAAATATCAACATACATAAACACATAGTTGTAAGAGCTGAAACTGTGGATTTCTTGTTTTTAAATATGTTTCTAAAGCCTTCTCCTATTAAATAACTAACAACATTATATCTCACTATCATAACCACCTTTTTTATCGTCTCTTACTATATTTCCTTTTTCTATTTGTATAACTCTTTTTTTCATTCTATCTACTATATCTTTTGCGTGTGTTGCAACAATTACTGTTGTTCCTCTCATATTGATTTCATTTAGTAACAT
>JAAVZA010000021.1 GCA_022791395.1 Clostridia bacterium | reverse complement strand
AGCTGGGAGAGCATCTGCCTTACAAGCAGGGGGTCATAGGTTCGAGCCCTATAGCGACCACCATTTCTTTTTACGGCCTGGTAGTTCAGTTGGTTAGAACGCTAGCCTGTCACGCTAGAGGTCGACGGTTCGAGCCCGTTCCAGGTCGCCATTTTTTTATATATGCCTCGATAGCTCAGTTGGTAGAGCAAGGGACTGAAAATCCCTGTGTCACTGGTTCGATTCCCGTTCGAGGCACCAAGAAAGAATAGCACAAAGTGTTATTCTAATTTTTTTATGCTAAAATAAAATTTGTTCAAGCTATGAAATATAGATAATGGAAAAGCACCCCGAAGGGTGCTTTTCCATTAAATCAGAAGCTTGCTCATCAAAGAAACATCTGAGATCTGGCCGCAGTAGAATGCTACCCAGGCATTATACAGAGATATATCTCCTGAGTCAGCCTACCAGACATCATTGACAAATGATGTCACGTGTTTTTTTAACAGTTCATACAATGCGGGGTGAGTTGTTTCGATAAACTCTAATTTTTCTTCCCGATTCATAAAATACCTCCAGCCATTATGGCTACACTAAGTTAACAAGTTACACAAGACACATAGTCTACATGTATATTATACAGTAATTAACATAAAAATGCAAATATATATTACATTTTCATTACAACCACCAAATTTATTGACTTACATTTTACAACAATGATATACTTATAATACCAAAATTGGACAATTTTATAAATAAATTTGGAGGTTAAAATGCTAGATTTTATCAAGCTTTTTAATAAAAAAATAGTAATAATAGTAATTATTATGTGTTTGCTTGCATATAGCATTATTGGACTATTTAATTCTGTGGAAGCAGCAAGTACATATAATCAATATGTAAAAAGTGGGATAGAAGCTTTCCCAGAAGATTATCAAGGATATTTAAAAGAAATTCAAGAATATCATCCTAATTGGACTTTTGATGCATACTATACAGGAATAGATTGGAATGAACTTGTAGCAAATGAAACGGATCATGGACACAATAGAGTTATAAAGAGTGCAGATCCATTATGGAAATGTAGTTGTGGAAATGTTGCAACAGGATATGCTTGTGCATCTGCAGGAATAATAAAATATTATATGGATCCAAGAAACTTTTTATCAAATGATGTAAAGATATTTCAATTTTTAGAGATTTCATATAATGAAAAAATACATACAGTAGGACGGAATATCAAGTGTAATTAAAGGTACTTTTATGGAAAATAAAAAAGTAAAAGTTACAGTTGATGGAAAAGAAAGAGAAATGTCATATGAAGAAATTATACTAGAGGCAGCAAAACAAAGTGGTATGAGCCCATATAGTATAGCAACCAAGATAATACAAGAAGTAGGTTCAAAAGGTAGCGATTCAGTTAGCGGAAAATATCCTGGATATGAAGGATATTATAATTTCTATAATTATGCAGCAAGTGATGGAGGAAGCCCTATTGCAAAAGGCCTAGAATATGCTAAAAACGGTACATCTAGTATGACTCGGGGAGAAAAAGAATGAATTACTAATACCATGGAATGATCAATATAAAGCAATTGTTGGAGGCGCAAAATTACTTGCAAACTCATACACAAATGCAGGACAAAATACAGCATACTTTTATAAATGGGATGTAGTTGGAGTTACGATATTAAAAGCTGGACAATCACAAACTATAAGCTCTAGTAAATGTTTTAGACATCAATATATGACAAATATTCAAGATCCAACAAGTCAAACCAGTAAACTATATAATACATATGTAAATGCAAATATAATTAATGAAAAGTTAAACTTTATTATACCAATATATAATAATATGCCAAAAACAAATAAATTACCAACAAATATTGATGAAGAAGATGGAAAAATGTATTATATGACAGGAACAGGAGTAAGGGTAAGAAGTACCCCATCAACATCTGGAAGAATACTCGCAACTATGAACACATTAGATGAAAAAGTAATGGTGCTTCAAAGAAAATGTGTAAATGCAGATGGATATGATTGGGACAAAGTAAGATTATCTTCAGGTGTAGAAGGATATATAGCAAGTAGATATTTAGCTCCTTGTGAAGAAGAAAAAAAAGCAGTAATAGAAGGAAACAATGTAAAAGCTATACCAAATATAAATGTAAAAACAATGGCAAATGAACTTGGAATTACATCATATGAAGTAACAAAAGATGGTAAGAAAATAGAAGACACAGATAAAATTGGTACAGGATACAAACTTAAAGATACAAAGAATAATAAGGAATATACTTTAGTTGTATTAGGTGATCTTAATGGTGATGGAGAAGTAAATACAGGAGATTCTTTTTTAATAAAGCAAGTAATAATGGAAGTAAAAACATTAACAGACGATAACGTGAAAAGAGCAGCAGATATTAATGGAGATGGAGCAATTAATACAGGAGATTCTTTTATCATAAAGAAACAAATTATGGAAGTATCCAATATTGAATTGTAAGGAGGAAACGATATGAAGTCAAATGTTAAGAAAATATTATTTATAGTGATCTCATTTTTATTTTTAGTTTTTTTAAACACTAAGGTTAATGCTGCAAGTGCAAATATAGAGTGTAGTGGAGAAGTTGAAGTAAATAAACCAATTACTATTTCAGTAAAAGGTAGTGGGGTACAATGGAATTTAAAATTAATAGTAGATGGAAATGTAATTGCAACAAGTAGAGAATTAGAAAATTATGAAAGTAATAAAACAATTAGTTTCTCTAAAGAATATACTCCAACAACTGCAGGAAATAAAACTATAAAAATAGAAGGTAGTGTTACAGAATTTTCAGATGGTAGTACAATTACAAAATTCACATCAAAAACATTAAAAGTAAATGAAAAAACACCAGATCCAGTAGTAGATCCAAAACCTGATCAAGATCCTGAACAAAAACCAAATCCAGATCCAGAGCCTACACCAGATCCAGAACCAACAAAAGGTACAGTATCTAAATGTCTTATAAATGGAATAAGGGTTAATCAATATTTAAATGTAAAAAACAAAGATAGTGTTTCAGTACAAATTGATACATCTACAAAAGAAGGACTAAAAATATACAACAACAAAACAAAAATGACTTATACTGCAAAAAGTGGTCAAATTACAAATGTTCAAATAGTAGAAGGAGAACAAACATTAACAATAACATTAGATACAGGATATAAAACAACAAGAAGAATAATTAGTACAAAAGAGGGAGAAGAAACACCACCAAATGTTATTGATGAACCAACTGAAGAAGAAAAAGTAATATTAAAAAGCTTATCATTAAAAGGCGTAAATGGGGAAGAAAAAGTTGACTTTGCTTTAGAACCAGAATTTTCAAGTGAAGTTTATGAATATACTTTAAACATACCAAAAGAACAAAATGATATTACAAAATTAGAAATAGAAGCAATAGCTGATAAAGAAGAATTTACAGTTGAAATAACTGGCAATGAAAACTTAGTAGATGGAGAAAATATTATTACTATACTTGTAAAATCAAAAGATGGGGAAAAGACAGCTGAATATAAAATTAAAGTTAATAAAGAAGCAAAAGTAGTAGAAGCAGTTACAACTCCAGTTATAGATGAAACTCCAGATACAGAAGATGATAATTTAAAACAAATGATTAAAATAGCAATTGTAGGATTTGTAACACTAATTGCAGTGGCAGGAATTGCATTTGCTGTAATTGAATATAAATACGGAAAGAAAAAAGAAGAAAAAGCTTCATTTGCTAGTGTGGGATATGAAAATGATGATAATGAAAAAGAAGATGTATTAGAAAGCTTAAGAACTAATAGATATGAAGATGTAGAAGATAGTGTTCAAGAAGACACAGAAATTAAAGCATCAGAAACAATAACAAATAATGAACCAACATATACTTCTAAAGTTAATGAAAAAGAAGAAAGTATTGGAAGAGTAGCTAAGAGTAAAAGAACAGAAAAATCTTCAAAAACTAGGGCAAAAAGAGCAAAGGTTAAGGATGAAGAATTTGAAGATGTCGAAGAAACTTTTGAATTATTAAAAGAAGAAGATACATCTTCAAGAAAAAGAGGAAAACATTTTTAAATATTATAAAGGTGGCTAGTGAAGCCACCTTTTATTGTATAATATATACTTTATCTACTTTATTTCTACTATAGTAACACCGCATTTCACCTTCACCGTAAGTACCAAGTCTAAAACTTTTCACATGAGGATTTGTTTTTAAAAAATCATGAACTCCTTTTCTTAAAATACCAGTGCCTTTACCGTGAACAATTCGAACTGTTTGTAATTTTGCGAGTGCTGAATCATCTAAATATTTATCGATAGTAAAAATTGCCTCTTCAACATTATATCCAATAACATTAATTTCAGTTGTTGCATTTCTTGTTTTATTTGTTTTATAAGAAGAGTTACTCATTGTTTTATTTTTTATAGAACTATTTATATTAGATTTTGAAATATTAGATAAATTAACCATCATTTTAACATTACCAACTTGTACTTGAACTTCTTCTGATTTATTAACTAAAGAAGTTATTATTCCATTTTGATTTAAATTTCTAATTAAAACAGGCATTCCAATATAAATTTCATTTTCATCAATACTTGCTATCTGTTCATTTGTATTAGTAGAAACTATTATAGTTTCTTTTATAGAAGCATTTAATGAATTTCTAACATTATTTAAGTTCTTTAAAGAATTGTTATCTATATTACTAATTTCTTGTATTGCAGCACTTACTTTAAGTTTTGCATCTTCTAATATTTTTCTTGATTCGGTTTTTGCTTTTTCTATAATAGCATTTTCTTTTTCCTTTAAGTTACTATTTTTTGTTTCATATGACTTTCTCAAAAGTTCTGATTGTGCTAAATTTTTTTCTATTTCTTCTTTTTCTTTTTGAATTTTAATTTTATCATCATAGATATTTTTTAAAAGTTCTTCAATACTAATATCGTTAGAAGTTATAAAGTTAGAAGCTCGATTAATTATTTTTTCATTAAGGCCCAATTTTTTACTAATAGAAAAAGCATTACTTTTTCCAGGTATTCCAAGTAGCAATTTGTATGTAGGTTTAAGATTTTCTATGTCAAACTCACAACTTGCATTCTCAAAACCATCATGCACTAAGCAATAGTTTTTTATTTCTGGGTAATGAGTAGTTGATAGAACAAGACTACCTTTATTATAAAATTCTTCTAAAATACTAATGGCTAAGCTGCTACCTTCAATAGGATCTGTTCCGTGAGCCTAACTCATCTAATAAAATTAAACTATTAGAAGTAGAATCATTTAGTATTTCTATAATATTAGTCATATGTGCAGAAAAGGTACTTAAAGATTCCTGAATGCTCTGCTCATCTCCAATATCTGCAAAAACATTATCAAAAACATATATACTACTTTTAGGATTAACAGGGATATGAAGACCACTACAAGCCATTAAAGTAAGTAATCCGTACAGTTTTTAAAGTTACAGTTTTCCCACCAGTATTTGGACCAGTGATTACCAAGCTAGAAAAACTAATTCCGAGATTTATATCAATTGGTACTACAGAAGCTTTAGGTATAAATGGATGCCTTGCAGATATTAAATTAATTAATTTATCGTCATTTAATTCTGGTTCTATAGCATCTAAATTAATAGAATATTTAGCTTTAGCAAATATAAAGTCTAGTTTTCCTATAGTTTCTACATTTGTTTTTAATTCGTCTACAATAGGAAAAAGTAAAGTAGACAATTTAAAAAGGATTTTTTCAATTTCTTTTAATTCATCTAATTTTAAATTTGCAATTTCATTATTTAATTCAAAAATGCTCATAGGTTCAATAAATACAGTAGAACCGCTTGAAGAAACATCATGAACAAATCCTTTAATTTTTGATCTATATTCCTCTTTTATAGGAATAACATAGCGCTCATTTCTTATAGTAATTACATTTTCTTGTATATATTTAGAATATGAAGTAGAATGAATAAAAGAATTTAATTTGTTTTTTATAGTTTCTTCTAAATTTTTTTCTTTTCTTCTAATATTTAAAAGCTCCACTGAAGCATTATCTGCTATAGTAGCTTCATCTAAAATACATTTTTCAATTTCAGTACAAATATTTGAATTTATATAAAGCATAGAAAAATATTTATCTAATATAGGAAATAGTGAAGTAGCCTCTTCATTATCTTCAAAAAAATACGTTTTTAAATTGTTTGCAAGCTTTAAAATACGTGCAATCTCTAATAGATTTTTTGCATTTAAAGAAGAATTACTTTTTAACATTTTCTCAATATAATCAAAATTTATAATTTCTACAAAAGGGGGGATATGTTTTTTATATATTAGAGTAGTAGCTTCAGTGGTTTCTTTTAAAAGCATTGAAACTATATCCTTTTTATTTTCAGGTTGTAGATTTTTAGCTAAATTTTTACCTATTTCTGTAATACACGTGCTAGATAAAATGTCTAGTACTTTATTAAATTCTAATTTTTCAATATAATTTGTAAGCATAATTAACTCCTTTTTTATCAATATTACCATTATACTACAAATAGATTACAAACAAAATAAATTTCATAAAAAATGTAAAAAACTATTGCAAAAAAATTAATATTATAGTATAAATATTGATAGAATAAGAATAATAATATAAAATAGATAAAATAAGTGAGGGAATTCATATGACAAATTTAAAGAAAATATTTTTAGTAATGTTAGTAGTAATTTTATTAGGAACAACAGTAGCGTTTGCTACAAATGATAATACAATTGTAATAACAGATGAAGATGATCCAACAACACAAGAACCTACACCTACTCCAACACCAGTGCCAACACCAAATGATAACACAAATACAAATACTAATACAAGCATATATACAAATACAAATTTACCACAAACTGGAGAAAATGATTTTATAGTAGTAATAGCAATTGCAGTTTTTGGAATATCAGCAGTTTATGCTTATAAGAAAATAAGAGATTATAAAAATATTTAGTTAATAGATTGATTAATATAAAAAGGATTGAGATAATAAAATTTCAATCCTTTTTTTCAGTTGCTTTAATTACTCTCCTTTTATTTTTTATATTATTACAAGTGATTAAAGTAACTTCTTTTTTTCCTTCAGTATCTTGATGTATACAATCTAAATTATTATAATCTGTTTCAAAACTTTCATATACAGAATAATTAACTTTTTTTCCGTGATAAATCAAATATTGATATAATATCACCAATTGATAAGTCCTTTAATCTGCTAAAAAATTTATAACTATTATAATTATGACCAGCTATACAAAGATTACCAACTTCATTTGGCATTGGACCATAAAATCTACAAGGTGCAATTTTTAATAGATCATTGTTATAGCTTGATATAATAGGATAATTTATATTTATTTTTTTTATTTCAATTAAGCCAATTACAGTAAAATTATTTCCTTCTGATATATACATATTTCCGAGAAGAAGTCTTGGAGGTAGAGTAACTAGGAGCATTATTATATAAAGTTGTAACATTAAAGTTATTTAGAAGCTTTTGAGATATATTTTCTTTCTTATTATTTTCATATAAAATATAACCATAATATGAAGTAATACTAACTGCAATTATGCTACAAGCTATAAATTGAAGCTTAAAGAATGTAGATTTCTTTTTTGATTTATGTTCTTGTGTAAATGAATTTTTGTTTTCTTCATAAGTATATAATATTTGATTCACTTTTTTCCTCCAAAAAATATGATATAAATATTTTTTCTTTTTTTAGATAAAATATTTATAAAAGCTATAAAAAATAGAATTTACAAAAATGTAAAAAATAACAACCCATATTTCTATATGAGTTGTTAAAAATATTTAATATAAAATAAATGAGTAAATATAATAACATATTATAAAAAAGTCTTTAGTTTTTCTACGTTATTTTCTTGCATTTTTACAAAATTATCTAGAATTTGTACAATTTCTGCATCAGCATTTGGGTTATTATTTAGAAGTTTTCTACCTTCAATTATACCCATTGTAGTACCTTGAATTAACATATCAGCAATATGAGAATTGCTTTTATCTTTAATAGTATTCATTTGAATACCAGTCCAAGACATAGTTTTTGCCATAATATCATTATCATTTGGAATATCACCATATTTTTGATAAACATTATTTACTTGTTCTAGTATATCGCCATATTGATTGTATTGGTAAGCTAAATTGTCTTTAAAATTTTCGTCACCAACTTTTTCAGTTACATAGGAAATACTATCCATACCCATTTTTGCACCTTTATGAATTTCATCTAAGATCGATTTGTTATTTTTATCCATAATAAAACCTCCATAATTTTATATACTTATAGTATGAACAAAAAGATTTCAGTTAATACATTTTAAAATATGGATTACTATAAAAATATTTGGCAAATTGTATTGCAGAAACTTAGAAAATATGATAAATTAAACTGCGAAGGTGGTGAGAAATATGTTAAAACAATTATCAATAAACAGTTCTAAAGGAATTTTTAAAACTTATAAAGCTAATATTTTAAAGAAAATAGAATTAAAAAAGAAAGGAGATGAAATGTACAGAGAATATTTAATGAATGCTATAAGGGAAGGAGAAGAATATTTAGCAAAAGGAGGTAAGACATATACTTTAGAAGAATCTAAAAAAAGAATGGAGCAATTATATGGTATCAAATTATGAAATTATTATAGCAGAACAAACTCACGAAGATTTAGCACGAATAAGAGGACATATGTATAAAGATAAATTTGAAGAATTTATAGATAAACTTTATGAAAAATATGATAATTTAATATATATGCCTTGGATGTATCCAAGATTATACTATGAGAAAATAACAAAAACAGATTTTAGAAAAATTGTATGTCAAAATTACATAGTTATTTATAAAATTCAAGAAAGTCAAATTACAATCTTAAGAATTGTATCAGAAAAAGAAAATTATTTAAAACCAAAATTATTAGAAATCTATTAAAAAATCCAAAAAGTTAAATTAAATACTATAAAAGTAAATATTCTGTAAAATATTGTAGAAACATAGAGGCCAAATATGTTATAATGTTGACGTATTTAAAAAGAAAGGTCAATAGCATATGAGTGAAGTTAAATGGACTAATGAACAATTGCAAGCAATTAACGAAAGTGGAAGCAATATTTTAGTGGCAGCTGCTGCACGGAAGTGGAAAGACCGCTGTTTTAGTAGAACGAATAATTAACAAAATTGTTAATGAAAAAATTGATATAGATAAAATACTAGTAGTTACATTTACAAATGCAGCTGCAAGTGAAATGCGTTCAAGAATAATGGAAGCGATATATAAATATTTAGATGAAAATCCAGAGGATGAACATATGCAAAAACAAGTTATACTAATGGGAAAATCTAATATTTGTACAATTCACTCATTTTGCTTAGAAGTAATAAAAAATAATTTTTATGAAATAGATGTGTCACCTAATTTTAGAATAGGAGACCAAACAGAAATAGAATTACTAAAACAAGAAGTTTTAGAAGACATTTTTGAACTAAAATATGAAAATGAAGATGAAGAATTTTTAAAACTTATAAATACATATACAAATTATATAGGAGACGAGGCTTTAAAGAATTTAATTTTAAAAATACAGAGATTTATTCGGTAGTAGCCCATTTTCTGAAGAATGGTTAAAAGAAAAAATAGAAGAATTTAATATAAGCGATATGGATTTTTCTAAAAGTACCTGGGGTAAAATTTTAATAGAAGAGTTTGAACATGAGCTATCTTCTTGTATTTTAGAATTAAAAAGTATAAAAAGAAATTTAGATAAATTTATAGAATTAGATAAATTTAGTAAAACTATTTTAAATGATATTGAAAAACTAGAAGAATTACAGAAAAATTTAGATTCTTGGGATAAACTGTATAGCATAGCGAACCAACTTAAATGGGAAACATGGCCAAGAGATTCAAAAATTGTTATAGAACAAAAAGAAATTTCTAAAGAAAAAAGAGATAATGTTAAGAAAAAATTTAATAAGATAAGAGATAAAATTTTAGTATATGATTCCAAACAAATTCTAAAAGACTTAAATGAAATGTATCCTATAATGAGAACACTAGGAAATTTAGTAATAGAATTTAGTGATAAATATCAAGATGCAAAAAAAGAAAAAAACATAATAGATTTTAACGATATTGAGCATTTTGCATTAAAACTTCTAATAAAAAAAGAAGATGAGGATTATATTCCAACTGATGTTGCAAAATTATATAAAGACAAGTTTAAAGAAATTTTAATAGATGAATATCAAGATAGTAACCTTGTACAAGAATATATATTAAATTCTGTTTCAAATGGTAATAACATATTTATGGTAGGAGACGTAAAACAAAGTATTTATAAATTTAGACAAGCAAGACCAGAATTATTTATAGATAAATATGAAAATTACAAAACTAAAGATGAATTACAAGAAAATGAAGGTATGAAAATACAGCTATTTAAAAACTTTAGAAGTAGGAAAAATATATTAGATATTACAAACTTAGTTTTTGAAAACATTATGAGTAAAAACTTAGGAGATATAGATTATAATAAAGGGGAATTTCTAAACTTAGGAGCAAATTATGAAGAACCAAAAGAAGATACTAATTATGCAGGGAAAACAGAACTTTTAGTTATTGATTTAAAACAAAAAGAAGATGCTGAAGATGAAGAAATGGAAAATGTCGATGATATAGTTATAGAATCAAAATTAGTCGCAAAGAAAATACAAGAATTAATAAATAGTAAGTATCAAGTATTTGATAAAAAACTGGGTTATAGAAATATCAATTATAAAGACATTGTAATTTTATTAAGAGCAACTTTAAATTTAGCACCTATATATGAAAAGTCATTAAATGATTTAAATATTCCTGTTTTTAGTGATACAGGAGCCTCATATTTAGAAAGTGTAGAAATACAAACAATAATGTCATTATTAAAAATTATTGATAACCCAATGCAAGATATACCCCTTGTAAGTGTAATGCGTTCACCAATTGGTCGGATTTAGTGATAATGATTTAATGAAAATAAAAATAAAAGGATATAGTAAAGAAGAATCATATTTTTATGAAACATTGTTAAAAGCAAAAGGAAAGGATATAGATTTATGTAGTAAAATAGAAAAATTTTTATCTTTAATACAAAGTTTTAGAGATAAAAAAGAATACTTACCATTAGATGAATTAATATGGCAAATTTATTTAGATACAGGGTATTATAATTATGTAAGTCTTATGCCAAATGGAAATCTAAGACAAGCCAACTTAAAAGTGTTATTTGAAAAAGCGAAAGATTATGAAACAGCAAGTTTTAAAGGATTATTCAATTTTGTAAATTTCATAGATAAATTAAAAACTAATAATCAAGATATGGATTCAGCAAAAATAATTGGTGAAAATGAAGATGTGGTTAGAATTATGAGCATTCATAAAAGTAAGGGACTTGAATTTCCTATAGTATTCTTAAGTGGAACAGGTAAGAAATTTAATTTAATGGACTTAAATGATAATATATTATTACATCAAGATATAGGAATAGGACCTAAATACATAGACTATGAAAGAAAGATAGAGTATAATACTCTTGCAAAAATTGCCATAGGGTATAAAATTAAAAAAGAAACAATAGCAGAAGAAATGAGAATATTATATGTAGCATTAACCAGAGCAAAGGAAAAGCTATTTATAACAGGACTTTCTAAAGATTTTGAAAAAGAGGCAAAGAAAAAGAAAGATTTATTAGATATATATGGTGGAAAAAATATAAATTCTAACATACTAAAAAATTATAAATCATATCTTGATTGGATAGAACTCGTATATCTAAAAAATGAAACTAATATAAAAGATATTATGGATTTACAAGTATATCAAAAAGAAGAACTTTTGAAAGATTTGAAACTTGAAGATACGAATCAAAAAGAAGATAATTGGAATTTTAAAGATAAGGTAAATGATAGTGAAAACGAAAGTATCAAAGAACTATTAAATTGGAATTATGAAAATCTAGCATCAACAAAAATAGAAGCTAAATCTTCTGTTACAAAAATAAAGGAAATGGAAAATGAAAATATTAATGTTTTGTTTGAAGAAAAAGCTGATAGTAAAAAAGAAAGTTTACAAAAACCTAAATTTCTAAGTGACGATATAAAAATAACAAAAGCAAGAATAGGAACATTAATACACCTTTGTATTCAAAGATTAGATGAAAAACTAAATTATGATTATAATGAAATTTCTAAGGTAATAGATAGATTAGTAGAAGGTAGTATAATAACTAAAAAAGAGGCTGAGGCAATAGATAAAGAAAAATTACTAACATATACAAAATCAGATTTATTTATGAGTTTAAAAAATGCAAAAGAGATACATAAAGAAGCACCTTTTTATATGAATATAAAAGGAAATAAAATTTATAAAGATGATATAGACGAAAACATCTTAGTTCAAGGGGTAATAGATTTATACTATATAGATGAGAAAGATAATATTATTTTAGTAGATTATAAAACAGACTATATCAAAAATGGAGAGCAAGAGCTTATTGATAAATATAAAAAACAATTATCAATTTATGCTGATGCACTAGAAAGTGCATTAGGTAAAAAAGTAGATAAGACATATATATATTCTGTATATTTAGGAAAGAGTATAGAGCTACATTAAATTTATATAGGTTTACAATTTGTATTAATTATGCTATAATATGGCTATATATAAACTAAAAAAGAAATGGAGTAATATTTATGGATAGAATGAAAACTTTGGGTATATATGCTTTATGTATTATATTATTTTTTATTTTTTCAAATATAATGATGGATATTGCAGTAAAAGCTATGTATAATCCAATTAATATAACAATAGAAAGAAGAAACGATTTAACACTTGATGTAAATGCTGCAAAAGCTACATATGTTAATGGATACGTAGAAGGAAATGTAAAAAATATACGGAGAAGATATTGAAAAAACATATGTAAAAATTGACTTATATTCTAAAAGAGATGTTTTATTAGGTACAAAATATGTTAAAATAGAAGATTTTAGAAAAAATGAAACACGTGAATACAGAATGGGATTTGAATTTACAGATGTTAACTATTGTAAAGTATCAATGGTGGACAATGTAGATAAAGAGGTTACAGAAGATCAATTTACAACAGTAGAATTTAGATTTGCAAAACTTATGGCGACGATTATAATTATATCTATGTTTGGATAAAATATAAGGATTTCCTTTTGGAAGTCCTTTTTTTATAAGGTATTGTTAAAACATATATTATTTGTTATAATTGTTGCAAGGTGTGAAAATATGAAAATAAAGGAAATATTGCGGTAAAGCAGTACAAGAATTAAATAATAAAAAAATAGAAAATCCTATTCAAAAAGCAAGGATAATACTAGCTTATACACTAAATGTTGAAAAAGAGTATTTAATAATTCATGATGAAGATGAAGTAGGTGAAATATTAGTTAATAAATATAATGAGAATATAGATAAACTTATAAATCATATTCCTTTACAATATATAACTAATCATCAAGAATTTATGAAATTAGATTTTTATGTTGATGAAAATGTTTTAATACCAAGAGCGGATACAGAAATTTTAGCAGAAGAGGTAATTAATAATTGTAACAGAAACAAAAAAGACAGATATAAAATATTAGATTTATGCACAGGAAGTGGAATAGTTGGTATTTCACTTGCAAAATATATAAAAAATTGTGAAGTAGTGTGTGTAGATATTAGTAAAAAGGCATTAGAAATAGCAGAAAAAAATGCAAAAAATAATAATGTAGACAATATTAAATTTATTTATTCAAATATGTTTAGCAATATAAAAGATAAATTTGATATCATAGTATCAAATCCGCCATATATAAAAAGAGAAGTTATAGAGGGACTTGAAAAAGAAGTACAAAATGAACCACATATTGCATTAGATGGTGGAATAGATGGATTAGACTTTTATAAAATAATAATTAACCAAGCATATGATTATTTAAATGATACTGGAGGGTTATTTTTAGAAATAGGATATGATCAAAGAGAAGAAGTTATAATTTTATTAAAGAATAGTGGAAAGTTTGATGATATATATTCTAAAAAGGATTTATATGGTAATGACAGGATAGTAGTTGCAAGGAGGGGATAGAAGATGTCTTTTTCTGGAGATATTAAAGAAGAATTAAGCAAGATGTCTAATCTTGCAAATAAAGAAGCGGTAAGTGCTGAATTTATAGGATATTTACTTAGTAATAATATTGAGATTACTAAAAATAAAATAAACTATGCTACTGAGAATGAGTATAATATTAATAGACTTAATAAAATATTAAATAATTTAAATATAGATTATGATATAAGTTTTCAAAGAAGAGTATACAGAATTACTTTTAAAAAACCAGCTTTAAAAAATATAGAATATGTAGAAAATAAGATACAAATTAATAAAGCTGATAATATCATTGATGTAAAGAAAGAAGAACAATTTTTTAAAGCATTAGTAAGAGGAGTTTTTCTTGGAGGAGGATCACTAAATAATCCTAATAATAAATACCATTTAGAAATTTTGTTTAAATCAAAAGTAAATGCTGAATATATTTATAGAGTTTTAAAGGAATTTTATATTCAAACTAAAATTCTAATAAGAAAAAAGAGTTTTTCAATTTATATTAAAGAAGCAGAGGAGATATCTAAATTTTTAGCTTTAATTGGAGCAAATAAATCTGTTTTAAATTTTGAAGAAATACGTGTTGAAAGAGATACAAGAAATAATATCAATAGATTAGTAAACTGTGAAACAGCAAATTTGAATAAAACTATAAATGCATCAGTTACTCAAATTCAGGCTATAAGATATTTAAAGGAACATAAGAAATTTGAAGAACTACCAGAGAATTTAAAAGAAATAGCAGAGGTTAGATTGAAAAATCCGGATGCAAGTTTAGTTGAACTTGGAAAAATGCTACAAAATCCAATAGGAAAATCTGGAGTTAACCATAGGCTTAAAAAAATATGTGAAATAGCAGAGGAATTAGGAGGATAGTATAATGGAAAGTAATAATGTTATTTTTGAAAAAGGTAGAAATAATTGGGAAAATGTATTTGAAAGTGTAGATAGAAACTGCATAAAGTGTGATAATTGGTTGGAAATGTTTGGTAATGAAATCGAAAAATGTAAAACACCGATTATAGATTTAGGATGTGGTTCAGGAAATGATACTCTATATTTAATAAATAAAGGAAAAACAGTTATTCCATGTGATTATTCAAAAAATGTAATTAGAAATATTAAGAAGAACTTTCCAGAAGTAAAAAGAACAGAGAATTTTGATATGAGAGAAGGACTACCATTTGAAGATAATTATACAGAAATAATAATCGCAGACTTATCTTTACATTATTTTTCAGAAGAAAAAACATTTGAAATTTTAGATGAAATAAAAAGAGTATTAAAACCAAAGGGATTATTAATTTTTAGAGTAAATTCTATAAAAGATACTAATCATATGCCTAGTGATAGAATAGAGGTAGAACATAACTTTTATGAAACAAGTGTGGGATATAAAAGATTTTTTGATGAAGAAGATATAAATAAATTTTTTGAAAAATGGGATAAATTATATATAAAAGAAGAAATAATGAAAAGATATAATCATGACAAGAATTTATGGAAAGGTGCTGTTAGGGTAAATAAGTGAGACAAAAAGAATTAGGAATATATGTACATATACCATTTTGTGCTAAAAAGTGCTATTATTGTGATTTTATATCATTTCCAAATAAGAAAGAAATGATTAAAGATTATATAGAAGCACTAAAAAAAGAAATAGAATATGTAAGAATAGATGCTTTGAATTCTATAGAAAATCCAGAAATTACAACAATATATATAGGAGGAGGAACACCATCATTTATAGAATCCAAATATATAGTAGATATTATTAAAACAATTAAAGAAAATTTTGTGATTTGTAAAGAAGCGGAAATAACCTTAGAAGTAAATCCAGGAACTGTAACAAAGGAAAAATTACAAGTTTATAAGAAAAGTGGAGTTAATAGGCTTAGTATAGGATTGCAAAGTACCAATAATAATTTATTAAAACAAATTGGAAGAATTCATACATATGAACAGTTTATAGACACATATAATTTGGCAAGAGGAGTAGGATTTAAAAATATAAATGTAGATTTAATGTTAGCACTTCCCAATCAAACAATAAATGTATTAGAGGATAGTGTACAAAAGGTAATAGACTTAAAACCAGAACATATATCAGTATATTCTCTTATATTAGAAGCAGGAACAAAATTATATGATTTAGTAAAAAATAAAGAACTTAATTTATTAGATGACGAGCTTGAAAGAGAAATGTATTGGAAAGTGAAAAAAAAATTAGAGCAAAGTGGATATAATCATTATGAAATATCAAATTATGCAAAATATGGATGCGAATCAAAACACAATATGAATTGCTGGGAACAAGAAGAATATATTGGTATAGGACTTGCGGCACATTCATATGTAAATGGAATTAGATATTCTAATACAGAAGACATAGATGAGTATATAAACACATATAAATTAGGTAAGAATGTTAAAGATATTATAACTATTCATGAAAAACAAAATTCTATTGACAAACAAAAGGAATATATGATATTAGGTTTAAGAAAAATAGAAGGAGTGAAAATATCAAGCTTTAAAAATAGATTTAATCGGTAATCCCTTATATATTTTTAGAAAAGAATTAAACAAACTAGTAGGAGAAGAACTAATAGAAGTAGATATGGATAATATTAGATTAACTAATAAAGGCTTAGATTTTGCAAATCTAGTATTTGAAGAATTTGTATAAACCAAAGAAAGTATTGCAAAGATTAACATAATATGGTAAAATTACAATTGGTAACTTTCAACATGGTTTCAGGTGTGTTATTATACACCGAAAGGAGAAGAATATGAGCAACAAAAAAATCAATGTGGCAATTTGCGGTTACGGCAATCTCGGAAGAGGTGTCGAAAGAGCAATCGCAAAAAATCCGGACATGGAGTTGGTAGGCATCTTCACGAGAAGAGATCCCGCTACGGTGGACTCAGTTATGGGTGCAAGTGTTTACAACATTTGTGACCTATTAAGTGAAGAGTGCAAAGAAAAAATCGATGTTCTGATTTTGTGCGGAGGTTCTGCGACGGACTTACCTGAACAAGGTCCTACTTTTGCGGGAATGTATAACACCGTCGACAGTTTTGATACTCATGCGAAGATTCCTGAGTATTTTAAAGTTGTCAATCAGATGGCGTTAGGATCAGGTAAGACGGCGATTATCTCTACTGGATGGGATCCGGGAATGTTCTCTAAGAACAGGCTTGAGATTGATGCCATCTTGCCGGGAGCAAATTTGTACACCTTTTGGGGACCGGGTGTAAGCCAGGGGCATTCTGACGCTATAAGAAGGATTAATGGCGTAAAGGATGCAAGACAGTACACGATGCCCGTTGAGAAAGCTATGAATCAGGTAAGAGACGGGGAAAATCCAGTTCTGTCCGTAAGACAGAAGCATACAAGGGTATGTTATGTTGTGGCAGAAGAGGGGGCAGATACCGCTGGGATCGAAAAGGCAATAACAACAATGCCTAACTATTTCGACGAGTATGATACCACTGTTTACTTCATCACAGAAGAGGAGATGAGGGAAAAGCACAGTGGAATGCCTCACGGCGGAAGCGTGATTGGCTGCGGAGTGACAGGAGAAGGAAACAATCAGGTGGTGGAATATTCCTTGAAGCTTGCTTCCAATCCTGAGTTTACCGGATCTGTCCTTGTTGCATATGCAAGAGCAGCTTACCGTATGAACCAGATGGGTTTATGCGGTGCAAAGACGGTGTTCGATGTGGCTCCAGCAATGCTCAGCGCAAAAACGCACGAGGAAATGATTAAGATGTTGTAAGAGAGGGACTGGCGGTCGTATGACCGCTAGTTTTTTTTACTTTAATATGTGTTTAGGTAAAAATGTTTAATAGAAGTATAATCAAAAAATCATGTTAAACATTGACAAGTGTTATTAGTTGATATAAACTATAGACAGTAAAATGGTATAAAAAGAGATACAAAGATAATACTAAAACTAAGGAGGAATAAGTAAATGTACAAAAGGAAAAAACAAAAAGGTATTACATTGATTGCACTAATTATAACAATAATAATTCTATTAATCTTAGCAGGAGTAACCATAAATATATTAATAGGGGAAAATGGATTATTTAATACAGCACAAAAAGCAGGAGAAGAATATACAAAATCTCAACTAAAAGAAGAATTAGAAATAGAGATTGCAAATATACAAAGTAAAAAAATAGCAAATGGAGAAGAAATATCAAGAGAAGATTTATGGGAATTAGAAAAAATAGGAGCAATAATGATTTCTGTTGGTACACCAGCAGAAGGAGAATATAAAGATTATAATTTTACAGTAGATGAAAACTATGT
>JAAVZA010000020.1 GCA_022791395.1 Clostridia bacterium | reverse complement strand
TAATACATACAAGAGAAGCGGTACAAGATACTTTAGAAATATTAAAGAAAAATCCTGTAAATAAAAAAGGAGTATTTCATTGTTGCCCGTTAAATAGAGAACTTGTAAAAGAAGCATTAAAATTAGACTTTTATATATCTTTTGCAGGACCGGTAACATTTAAAAATTCGAAAAATGCAAATGAAATAATAGGTATGGTACCACAAAATAGAATGCTAATAGAAACTGATAGCCCATACCTTGCACCTGAGCCACATAGAGGAACAAGAAATGACCCAAGAAATGTAAAATATATAGCTGAAAAGATAGCTGAAGTAAAAGAAATTCAAATAGAAGAAGTAGAAAGCATTACATATGAAAATGCTTGTACATTATTTAATATATAATAAATCATATATTTAAAAATAAAAAATCCTCAGTAAACTGGGGATTTTTATTACTAATTATTGAAATCTACTTTTACATTTTGTCTTGCTTCGTTAGAGTCTGTTTTAAATAATTCTTCTGCTTTAAAATTAAATAGTGAAGCAACAATGTTAGAAGGTATTACTTCTAATTTCATATTATACATTGTAACTATATCATTATAAAATTGTCTAGCAAATGCAAGTTTATCTTCAGTACTCTTTAACTCTTCTTGTAAATTTATAAAATTTGTATTTGCCTTTAAATCTGGATAACTTTCAGAAACTGCCATAATAGTTTTTAAAGCACCAGATAATTGATTATCAAGTTCTGCTTTTTCAGCTACTGTTGTAGAATTAGCCCAAGAGGTTCTAAGCTCTGCAATTTTTGTTAAAGTTCCTTCTTCATGTTTCATATAACCTTTAACAGCATTAACTAAATTAGGAATTAAGTCAAATCTTCTTTGTAATTGAACATCAATTTGACTCCAAGCATTTCTTACTCTTTGTCTTAATTTAACTAAATTATTATAAATACTGATAACAAATAAGACAAGTAATAATGCAATTATAAGTATAATCCATCCCATATTAAATCCTCCTTTAAATATTTATATAAAGATAATTTAAATAATATCATAAAAACTTTATAAATACAACTAAAGCAAATAATTATTTATATATATTAAGCAAAAATAGCACTGGCAGCACCAAATACTCCAGCTGAAGCAAGACCCATAATTATTCCTGCAAGAACAACTCCAGCCATTATAGCTATTATACTCTTTTTAAAGTCCATATCTAAAAAGCTTGCAGCTAAAGTTCCTGTCCAAGCACCTGTACCAGGTAGTGGAATTCCAACAAAAAGGAATAGTGCAAAATATAAGCCACGTCCAGCAGTTTCTTGTAATTTTTTACCACCTTTTTCACCTTTTTCTAAACAAAAGGTGAAAAATTTGCCAATGAATTTTTTATTAGCTCCCCATTCTAATACTTTTCTTGCAAAGAAAAATATAAATGGTACAGGAAGCATATTACCAATAATACATATTATATAAAGCTGAATTATTGGTAGAGAATTTCCTAAAAAATTACTTAAACCAATAGGTACAGCACCTCTTAATTCTATAAGTGGTACCATTGATGTAAGAAATACTAATAAATATTTTTTAAACATAATAATCTCCTTTTTTATTCATTACTTACTGTAAAATATATACAATATTGGAACTAATATATTAACAGTAGCATTAATTTTACTATATACAATTTATATTGTCTATAATTCTTTAAAAGAATTTTTTATATTGTTAAATACAGTTTTGTATTTTTCAGCATTTTCATTTTTTACTTCAAAATTTAATATATAAATGTTATTTGAAGTTTCAATCCATACAACATGGCAGTAAAAATCTTTTTTATAATTTGAATCATAATAAACTAAACTATATTCAAAAGCTTTATTACCATTTATTTTAGTTTCCAAAATACCGTGAATCATCACGTAAATTCTCTTTATCTTTAAAATAAGAGGTTTTATCATCATTTGCAACATCATATAAACTAAGCTCACGTACTTTAGATATTGTTGTAGCATACATAAACATTTCGTCATTTTCAGAATACAAATCAATTGTAAAATCATTATTAGGAGCTGAATTTTGTCTGTATTTTATAGTATTTGGTAATTCAATAGTAAATTTTTGGTCACTTGAGGTTAAAGTAGTATAATTATTTTCTTTATTATTTTGATTAATAAAATAAAATATAGTAGTTAAAAGTATGATAGTAACAAAAATAATTGCTATAATTATATATATCTTTTTATTATTAATCACTTTATCATTTATATCCCAGTATTTTTGCACTTTATTCATTTCTCCTTTTAAATATATTTGTAACTATTATATACCAAAATTAATTCATTTACAATAAAAAAAATTTGTGTTATATTATAGCAAGAAATAATTTTTTAATACAAATTATATTGCTTAAGACAAGTGAAAGGTGTAATTTGAAAGTAAATATACATAGTACAAACTTATTAGATTTTAAAGGAGAAGGTATAGTGCAAGAGTTATTACAAAAACAAGAAAAAACGAAATTAGGAAATATATTTGTGGCGATAGATGTTGAAACAACAGGTTTATCACCTATAGCGAATGAATTGATCGAAGTAAGTGCAATTAAATACGAGGGTCAAAAGAAAATAGATACATTTACTAGCTTAATAAAACCGAAAGTCAGAATACCATATTATATAACTAATATTACAGGAATAACAAATGAAATGGTTAAAGATTCACCATTTGTTGAAGAAATTATGGATAAGTTAATAGATTTTATAGGAGAAAGCCCAATAGTAGCACATAATGCAAATTTCGATTATAAATTTATTCAGAATTATTCAAATAATGCCTTTTCAAATAACATATTAATAGATACAGTGCAAATAGGAAGAAGGTTATATCCTAATCTACCAAATCATAAGTTAGGAACAATTGCAAAACATATAGGAATAACAGAAGATGGTTTTCATAGAGCAGAGTTTGATTGTGAGTGCTGTGCTAAGATTTATATAGAATATCAAAAATCTATGTAGGCAGATTTTTTATTGGGTGTCGGACTTCATTTTGAAATTCAGCGTAAAACACTTTACAAATTATGTAAAGTGTGATAAAATGTTAGCGAACGAAAACCCAAGGGGATTTTTATGAATTATTATCAGGAAGTAATTTATGACACATTACAAGGAATGAGGATTCGCGCTATTACCACAAGAATAAGGGATGATCACCAATTAAAAGATTTATGTGATTATTTAAAAGAGCATGAGGTAGATATGTTTTATGAAGAACTGAATGATGGAACATTACCCCAAAGCGTCATAGATCAGTATGGATTGTTCTGTGATATAATACAGGAAATTGTTCAATAAAAATGGGCTGCCGCTGTTATAGCGGTGGCCTTTATAATAAAATAAATTTAAAAATTAAATAAAATTCTGTTATAGGAAACAATTGACTTTTAGAGACGGAATAAGATAAAATATAATAGAAATTAGGAGGTAGAATATGGAATATAGATATAGAACAAGTGGGGTATGTTCACAAGAAATGATAATAGAAATAGAAAAAGACATAATAAAAAAAGTAACTATAATAGGTGGTTGTGCAGGTAATACAAAAGGAGTAAGTAAATTAGTAGAAGGAATGAAAATTGATGATGTAATAGAGAAATTAAAAGGAATTCCTTGTGGTTCAAAAAAAACCTCTTGCCCAGACCAATTAGCAAAGGCCTTAGAACAGATTAGAGAAAGTGCTAATTAAAGATTATAATAATGATTAAATTAAATTCAAGGAGGAATAAATTGAAAGCATTAGTAACAGGAGCTTCTTCTGGAATAGGAAGAGATATAGCAAGAGTTTTAAGTAGTATGGGATATGACATTATTGCAGTAGCAAGAGATGGAGTAAAATTAAATGAATTAAAAAACGAACTAAGTACAAAAGTAGAAATAATAGCGGTAGATTTAAGTAATCCAGAAACTTGTAAAGAATTATATAAAACAGTAAAAAATAAAGGCATTGATGTATTAGTAAATAATGCAGGATTTGGAGAATTCGGAGAATTTATTACTACAAATTTAGATAAAGAACTAAGTATGATTAATACAAATATAACAGCAGTGCATATTTTAACAAAATTATTTTTACAAGACATGGTAAAAAAGGACAAGGGATATATTTTAAATGTAGCATCAATTGCGGGATTTATGCCAGGGCCATTAATGGCAACATATTATTCTACAAAATCATATATTGTTAGATTAACCGAAAGTATATATACAGAGTTAAAAAAGAAAAAATCAAAGGTTCATATAAGTGTATTGTGTCCAGGTCCAGTTGCAACAAATTTTAATAAAGTAGCAGGAGTAAAATTTAATTTAAAATCAATGAGCAGTGAATATGTTGCAAAATATGCGGTAAATAAAATGTTTAAGAAAAAACTAATAATATTACCAGGAATTAAAATAAAAATTGCAAGAATTTTAGCAAAAATTTCACCAGAAAAGTTAGTTGCAAGAGTTTGTTATCATATGCAAGAAAAGAAGAGATAATAAATATTACATAAATTTTACTAGATTAATTTTGAATTACAAACATTTACAGTGTTAATAATATATGTTAAAATAAATTTATCAAGATAGAGAGAGGGATAAAAAATGAAATTATTAGATTGGATAAAAAGACTTATAGGAAAAAATAATGATACACACTTACTTAATGCGTCAGAACAAGAAAAGATTTTATCGCCAGAAGAAGAATTTAGAATGCAATGCGCAGAAAGTGCACAATTGTCAGAAGAAGAGAAACAACAAATGTTAATGCAAAGAGAAAGACAAAGACAAATACGTGTTGCAGGTTATAATGTAATAAATACAATGATTAATCTAAGTAACGAAGATATAATAAGGAATCTAGAAAACACATTGTGGAATTTAAAAACAGAACAATTAAGCCGTACAGGTAGATCAGATTTATCAACAGACGTTATTTTATCAGAATTAGATGTAGAAACATTAAAACATATACATTTTGTAATACAAAGAAATCCACAGCTTAGTGATTATATAAATAGTGTTAGCCCATTAACAGGAGATAACAATATAGTTGAAATTGTAAATCGTATGGAGCAAGTGGCAACAGATGAAGCTAGAAACTGGGGGCAAACGGAAAGTAAAGCAGTTAATTATATGCCAAATGCAAGTAATATAATTAATCAGTTACAAAAAGAACAAAAAGAACAACAAATGGAGCAAGAATAAAATAATAAAAATAGGTTTAGAAGTAATTGCTAAACCTATTTTTTTACTCTATTATTTCAAAATAACTTTGACAACAGTTCCAAGTTCTACAGAACTTCCAGCAGCAGGAACTTGTGTTTCTACATTTCCTGTTCCTTCTACAGTTATATTTAAATTTTTAGCTTTAAGTGAATTTGCAGCTCTTGCAGCACTCATACCATTTAAATTTGGAACAGTTGTTGAGGTTCTAACGTTATTTTCAGCAGTGTATAACATTACAAGTGAATTTTTAGCAAGTCTTGTTCCTGCACTAGGTACTTGGTCTGTTACCAAAACCTCATTCTTATTTCCTGTTACATTAAATTCACATCTAAAGCCTGCATTTGTTAATATCTTTTGAGCTTCAGTAACAGTTTTGTTTTTTACATTAGGTATAGAGGCAGTAGAAGTGCTAGAAGATGTGCTTACATCTATTTTATCGTGAGATATTCCAAGGTATGGCAATACTTCTTCTAATATGCCAGAGGCAACAGGACCTGAAACAGTACCACCATGATAATTTCTAACTTGTGGATCATAAAGAGCTACAAGTACTACAACTTCTGGATTTTCAGCAGGAGATACAGCAACAAAAGAAGCAACATATCCAAAATCTTTATCTTCGACAGGAGGTTCACTAGTTCCAGTTTTTCCTCCAACAGAATATCCTTTAACAGCACCAGTTTTTCCAGTACCATCTGTAACAACAGATTCCATCATATCAAGCATTTGACTTGCTGTTTCAGATGAAATTACTTGTCTTACTTCTACAGGTTCAATGGTGGTAACTGCATTTGTGTCTGTATTTATAATTTCCTTAACAATACGAGGTTGCATTAATACTCCATCATTTGCGATAGAAGAAATTGCAGCTGTAAGTTGTAAAGGAGTTATTTTAATTCTTTGTCCAAATCCCATGGTAGCAAGTTCAGTTACACCAACATTATCCTCTTGGTGAAAAATACTACTTATTTCTTCTGGCAATCCAACTCCAGTTTTTGAAAATAATCCAAAGGCTTGGTAATATTTATATAAGGTTCTAGTACCAACTTTTTTTACAAGTTGCATCATTCCAGGGTTACAAGAATTTTCTAGTACTTTTCTCAAGCTTTGAGGACCATGAGCACCACTAGTCCAACACTTTATTTTAGTTTTACCAAACATTTCATATCCTAAACAGTTAAATTCACCAGCAGTATCTGTTTCTACTAAATTCTCTTCAAGAGCAATTGCAGCATTTAGAAGTTTAAAAGTAGAACCAGGTTCATATCTGCTAGATACCATGATATTACGATACATTTCAGTTTTCTCACTAGAACTTAAAGAATCCCATTTATTTATCCAATAACTTGAAGTAGGGGTAAAAGGATTATTTAAGTCATAGTCTGGATATTGAGCCATAGCTAAAATATCACCAGTAGAAGGTTTCATTATAATAACATTACCATTACGAGCATTATTTTTTTCAACAGCTTCTTTTAAATACTTTTCAGCAATTGATTGAATATTTACATCTATAGTAAGTACAACATTATTACCATTTTCAGCTTCAATATGTTGACCTTCTTCACCAGAAATCTCTTTGCTGTTTACATCTGTAGAAGTAACAATTTTACCGAGGAGTACCAGTCAAATATGAATTATAACTTCTTTCTATACCATAGATACCTTGGTTATCACTATTACAGAAGCCTATAACATAAGCAGCTAAATTATTATATGGATAATATCTTCTTGTATCTTCATCAATATTTATTCCAGTAGATATTTTATTTTCTTTCATCCAATCTTTTAATTTGTCTATTTTATCTTGTTCTACTTTTCTTGCAATAGTTTGAATAGAAGAGGTACTAGTAACCTTTTGTAAAGTTTCCTCATAATCTAATTCAAAAATTTCAGAAAAGGCTTTTGCAAGTTTTTCTTGTTTATCCTTTGTTTCTTTATCATTTTTTCCTTTTATTTTTGTGGGATTTATAGAAACAGTATCAACTTGTGCACTAATAGCTAAACTCTTACCAGTGGCATCTAAAATATTACCTCTTTTTGCACTTATTAATTTACTCATAGTTTGTTGTTTAACTGCCTGTTCTTTATAATCAGCACCTTTAACTATTTGTAGAAATCCAAGCCTGAAAACAAGTGCTAAAAGTAATACAAATAAAACTAGCATAGCACCTTGAAGTCTCTTAGGGGTTACAGTATTTGCAGGTATTTTTGTTTTTTTATTCTTAAAATTAAATTTATTTTCCATATTATCACCATTTTCTTTTAAAATAGTAGTTTAAAACATTGTATATTAAATGGAAAGAAAAATCAATAAAAGTAAAAAAATCTCGAAATATTTTTGTTGACAAAAATCATACTTAAATATAAGATATATGTATAAAAACAAAAAGGAGGTCTATTATGGCGGGAGAAGTTATGGAAGAAGAGGAAGCAAGAATAAAAGAGATGATTGATGATCTTGTAAAAAGAGCTAAAATTGCATCTAAAAAATATTTAGAGCTTGATCAAGAAACGGTAAACAATATCATAAAAAAGATGTCAATGGCAGGACTTGAAAATCATATGAGACTTGCAAAAATGGCAGTTGAAGAGACAGGAAGAGGAATATACGAAGACAAAATCACAAAGAATATGTTTGCCACAGAATATGTATATCATAGTATAAAATATGGTAAAACAGTTGGTGTGATTAATGAAAATGAAGAAGAAGGTTATGTAGAAATTGCAGAACCAGTTGGAATAATAGCAGGTGTAACACCAGTTACAAACCCAACATCAACAGCAATGTTTAAATCATTAATAGCAGCAAAAACAAGAAATGTTATTATATTTGGATTCCATCCATCAGCACAAAAATGTAGTGTTGAGGCAGCAAAAATAGTAAGAGATGCTGCAATAAGCGCAGGGGCACCAGAGGATTGTATATTATGGATAGAAGAACCATCAATTACAGCAACAAATCTTTTAATGAATCACCCAGATGTAGATTTAATACTAGCAACAGGTGGAACTGGAATGGTAAGAGCAGCATACTCTTGTGGAAAACCAGCATTAGGAGTAGGACCTGGAAATGTTCCTTGTTATATAGATTCTACAGCAAAATTAAAAACAAGTGTAAATGATTTAGTATTATCAAAAGCATTTGATAATGGAATGATTTGTGCATCAGAGCAAGCAGCCATAGTAGATAGAGAAATTCACGAAGAATTTGAAGAATTAATGAAACAAGCAGGATGTTATTTTATAAATTCTGAAGAAAAAGAAAAACTAAAAAATAGTATGTTTGTTCCAGAAAAAGGATACACTCTAAATTCTACTATTGTAGGACATAGTCCATATGAAATAGCACATAATGCTGGAATAGAAGTTCCAAAAGATACAAAAGTATTAGTAGTATATGAAGAAGGAGTAGGTCCAGAATTCCCATTTTCAAGAGAAAAACTAAGTCCAGTACTTGCATATTATATAGTAGAAAATAAAGAGGAAGGAATATCTAAAGCAGAACAATTACTTGAATTTGGTGGACTTGGACATTCAGCAGTTATACATTCAGAAGATAAAGAAACAGTATTAGAGTTTTCTGAAAGAGTAAAAGCAGGAAGAATTATTGTAAATTCTCCATCAACTCACGGGGCAATTGGTGATATATATAACACTAATTTACCATCACTTACACTTGGATGTGGTACCTTTGGAGGAAATTCAACAACCTCAAATGTATCAAGTGTAAATTTAATAAATGTAAAAAGAGTTGCAAAGAGGAGGGTTAATATGCAATGGTTTAAAGTTCCAGAAAAAATATATTTTGAAGCAGGTTCAATAGCATACCTAGAGAAAATGCCAGATATATCAAAAGCATTCATCGTTACAGATGAATCAATGGTGAAATTAGGATATGTAGATAAAATTTTATATCATTTAAGAAAAAGAGAACAATATGTTCACTCTGAAATATTTGCAGAAGTAGAGCCAGATCCATCCTTTGATACAATAAAAAGAGGAGTAAAGGCAATTGAGGCCTTTAACCCAGATGTTATAATTGCAATAGGTGGAGGAAGTGCAATGGATGCAGCAAAAGGAATGTGGTTATTCTATGAGCATCCAGATGCAGATGTAGAAGGGTTAAAACTAAAATTTATGGACATACGAAAACGTACTTATAAATTTCCTAAATTAGGAGAAAAAGCTAAAATGGTAGCAATACCAACAACCTCAGGAACAGGTTCAGAAGTAACATCCTTTGCGGTAATTACAGATAAAACACAAAACAAAAAATATCCACTTGCAGATTATGAATTAACACCAGATGTTGCGATAATAGACCCAGACCTTGTTATGACATTACCAAAGAAAATAACAGCAGATACAGGAATGGACGTTTTAACACATGCAATTGAAGCATATGTATCAAATATGGCATCAGATTATACAGATGGACTTGCAGAAAAAGCGGTAGAACTTGTATTTAACAATTTACAAAAAGCATATGAAAATGGTAATGACCAAAAAGCAAGAGAAAAAATGCATAATGCAAGCTGTATAGCAGGAATGGCATTTACAAATGCATTTTTAGGATTAAACCATTCAATAGCACATAAAATTGGAGGAGAATTCCATGTTCCACACGGAAGAGCAAATGCAGTTTTACTTCCATATGTAATAAGATATAATGCTACAAAACCAACAAAATTTGTATCCTTCCCAAAATATGAATACTTTATAGCAGACGAAAAATATGCTGAAATTGCAAGAAAAAACGGACTTAATGCAAATACTACTGAAGAGGGAGTAACATCATTAATAGAAGCCATAAAAGAATTAATGCAAAAATTAGAAATGCCAACAAGTTTCAAAGAATGTGGAATAGAAGAACAAGAATTTTTATCAAGAGTAGATGAACTTGCTGACCGTGCATTTGAAGACCAATGTACAACAGCAAATCCAAGACTACCACTTGTAAGTGAAATAAAACAAATACTATTAGATGCATACTACGGAGCATAAAATAAAAGGGAAAGAGGACTCTTTAGTTAGAGTCCTCTTTGATTAATGTACAATATCTTGCGAAACTTACTATAATATAGTATACTAATTTATACTAAATGTCAAATTGTAAAGAATATATTCATTACAATTATTATTGACTAAAATAAAAATATGAAATATAATACAATAGTCAATAAAAATTTAACTTTATCTTTTTAATTATTTTATTCTAATTAATTTAGTCTTTTAAACTAACCCGTTGAAAACAAAAAAACAATATGTTATAATAAGGAGGTGTAAAATTGCCTGTAATATCTAGGTTTTATGGAATGACCGTAAAAATGTATTTTGCACGGAAAAGAACATAACCCACCACATATACATGTTATATATGGTGAATATATGTCTGCAATAGAAATAAATACATTAGAGGTATTAGAGGGGGATTTACCAAATAAAGCTTTAAATTTGGTAATTGAATGGATAAAATTACACAGGAAAGAAATATTACAAATGTGGAATAGTCAAGAATTTAGAACAATTATGCCACTAGAGTAAAATAGGAGGGAAGTATATGTTTCATAAAGTAATTAAAGTAGAAGCCTTGGATGATATGATACTTAAAGTAGAATTTATTGATAATAAAATAAAATTATATGATGTAAAAAAATTAATGAGTAAATGGAAAGCTTTTGAAATGCTAAAAGATGTAAAATTATTTAAAAAGGTACAAGTTGACCAAGGTGGATATGGAATTAGCTGGAATGATGAAATTGATATAGCTTGTAATGAACTATGGGAAAATGGAATAATGGGGCTATAAAAAATGCTACTTTTTAAGTAGCATTTTTTAGTATATCTTTTATTTCTTATTAAAAATCAATGCATCATTACTAAAGTCAACTGTAATATTTTCACCTTCTACTAATTCAGTACGTAAAATCATTTCACTTAAAACATCTTCTATATGCCTTTGAATAGCACGTCTTAAAGGTCTTGCTCCATATTTATAATCTGTACCTTTATTTAATAAATACTCTTTTGCAGAAACTGTTATGTCTAAAGAAATATTCTTGTTCTGTAAAGCTTTTTTTGTATCTTCAAGCATAATATCTACAATTTGTAGTAATTGATCTTTATTTAAGCTATCAAATATAATAATTTCATCAATTCTATTTAAAAATTCTGGTCTAAAAGTTTCTTTTAAGCTATCCATAGTTTTATTTTTATCCATAGTTTGTTTTCCAAAACCAATAGAATTTCCATTTAAATTTGAACCAGCATTTGAAGTCATTATAATAATAGTATTTTCAAAACTTACAGTATTCCCTTGAGAATCAGTTAATTTTCCATCATCTAAAACTTGAAGAAGAATATTAAATACATCATGGTGGGCTTTTTCAATTTCATCAAACAATACAATTGAATATGGATTTCTCTTAACCTTTTCAGTTAACTGCCCTGCATCATCATAACCAACATATCCAGGAGGAGAACCAATAAGTTTAGAAGTAGAATGACTTTCCATATATTCAGACATATCTATTCTAATAATAGAATCTTCCTTACCAAACATTTCATATGCTAAAGATTTTGCAAGTTCAGTTTTACCAACACCAGTAGGTCCAACAAATATAAAAGAAGGTGGCCTTTTTGTACTCTTTAAACCAGCACGATTTCTTCTAATAGCACGTGATACAGCTGAAACTGCTTCATTTTGTCCAACAACTCGTTTATGAAGGTTATCTTCAAGACTAAGTAATTTTTCGGTTTCTTCTTGAGTAATTTTCTTAACAGGAATTTTAGTCCAATTTTCAATAACAAGAGCAATATCTTGAATAGTTAATTGTTTAGGCTTTAATTTATTACTTAAAGTATCAATTTCTTCTTGTAATCTACATTCTTTAGTTTTAAGGTCAGCAGCTTTTTGGTAATCCTCAGTAGAATCAGCATCAGCTGCTTCTTCTTTTTCTTCTTGAACTTTTTTAAGCTGATTTTTTAGTATTTCCAATTTATATAAATCTTTATTATCTAAATTAATTCTAGAGCAAGCTTCGTCTAAAATATCTATTGCTTTATCAGGCAAAAATCTATCATGAATATACTTTTCAGACATTATAACAGCATTTGAGATTACATCATTTGAAATCTTAACCTTATGATAATCTTCGTAATATTTTTTAATTCCTTCTAGTATTTTTATTGTATCTTCCACATTTGGTTCTTCAACAATAACAGGTTGAAATCTTCTTTCTAATGCAGTATCTTTTTCAATATATTTTCTATATTCTCTAAGAGTAGTAGTACCAATAAGTTGAATATCACCATTTGCTAAAGAAGGTTTCAAAATATTTGCAGCATTAGTTGCATTTTCAGCATCACCTGCACCCATAATATTATGAATTTCATCAATTACTAAAATAATATTACCACACGCTTTACATTCATCAATAATAGCCTTCATACGTGCTTCAAATTGGCCTCTAAACTGAGTTCCAGCAATAACTGCTGTCATATCTAGTAGATATACTTCTTTGTTTAAAAGTTTTGCAGGTACTTTTGAATTTGCAATTTTAATAGCAAGACCCTGTGCAATAGCAGTTTTACCAACACCAGGTTCACCAATTAAACAAGGGTTATTTTTAAGACGTCTATTTAAAACTTGTATAATTCTTTGGATTTCTCTATCCCTTCCAATAACAATATCAAGTTCGTTATTACGAGCTTTAGAGGTTAAATTTGTTCCGTAAGTATCTAAATATTTAGTCTTTTTTTGTTTATTAATTTTTTTATCTACTTTAACCTTTTTATTAGAATTACTAGAAGACTCTTGCTCTTTATTTTCTTGTTTAACTCCAAAAATAGCACCAAGAGGAATAGCAGTACCATTCATACCGTCAAGACTTAAGTCACTATTGGATAAAGTTTCAGTTATATCTTTAAAAATATCTTCAAATTGACTTGACATATCTTCTAAATTAACTTTATCCCCATCTAAAATATTAGACTGATTTGCAAGTACTTCTAAAGGATTGATCCCTTTTTCTTTTGCACAATTATAGCAAAAACCATCTAATTTATCTTCACCATTATCCTCTTTATTATTAACAAAAATGATAGCGGGATTTTTCTTACATATTGAACATAACATATAAATATTTCTCCAATCTAATTTAAGCATTTAATTTTCTACCAAAATATAATACATTAAATATAGCTAAAAGTCAAGGAAAATAAGGAATTCTTAATGTGTACGTTTTGTGAAAAATTTAGGTATAATTCCAAAAAAGGTAACAATACTATAAACAGGAGTTGATTATTTTGAAAGATATTAAAGAAAAAATACTTGAATTAATAGAAGAAATAGATGAAATGATAAGAAATAATGTAGATAAGAAAAAGATTGAAATTAAGAGAAAGGAATTAGATAAATTATTGCTTATATATATTAAAGACATCTAATGCAATAAAAACGAACAATATACGCAAATAATTCATTTATACTATTAGAAAAATTTGTTAGCATATTAATATATTAGTAGATAAAGGTGATAATAAATGAAGAAAAAAAGTATAATAACAATTGGAGAAAACTTACAAAAGATTAGAAAGAGTAACGGATATACGCAAGAAATGTTAGCAGAAAAATTGGAATGCTCTACAAGATACATAAGTGATGTAGAACAAAATAATTCTAAACCTTCTTATGAAATATTAATTAAGTTTTGTAATGTTTTTAATATTGGACTAGATGATATATTTAAAGATTATTTAAATATAGATAAAGGTAGAATTGTTAACTACGAGCTAAATGGATATGAGAATTTGAAAACAAAAGATAAAAGTACAATAGCACATTTAATCAGTTTCTTTAATAAAGAAATTAATAATAAGAAATAAATTCTTAAAAAAATATAAAAAGTGGTTGACAGCTTAGCATATATGAGATATAATAATTACATTCTTAAAAGAAGAAGTCATCCGCTTCTCACCTTATCTAATTTGGGAGAAAGGTTATAAACAATAGTTTATAGTGCTAATTGATTAGCATGGGTTTTAAAGTGGATTGACTAAAAAGTCAATCTTATTTTTTTGGAGGTGTTTTATATAAAACAAGAATTACCAATTAATGAACAAATACGTTTAAAACAAATACAACTAATTGATGACGAAGGTCAAAAAAGAGGAACAATGGATACGCATGAAGCTTTAGAAATTGCGTATGAGAAAAACTTAGATTTAGTATTAGTGGCACCAAATGGAAATCCACCTGTTTGTAAAATAATGAACTATGGTAAATACAAATTTGAGCAAGCAAAAAAAGAAAAAGAAGCAAAGAAAAAACAAAAAACCTTTGAATTAAAAGAACTTAGAATTACACCAAATACAGAGGAACATGATTTCAATTTCAAAGCAAAAAATGCTAGAAAATTCATTGAAGATGGATGTAAGGTGAAAATTACAGTTCGTTTTAGAGGAAGAGAATTAAACTATGTAAAACAAGGAGAGACTATATTAAATCAATTTATAGAAGAATTATCTGATATAGCTACACCTGAAAAAAAACCTGTATTAGAAGGTAAAAATATGTTTATTATATTAGCTAAAAAAGCTGAAAAATAATATAAAAGTAATGGAAGGGAGTTTTAGATTATGGCAAAATTAAAAACAAATAAAGCTGCAAGTAAAAGATATAAATATACAGCTACAGGAAAAGTAAAAAGAACAACAGCAAATGGAAGACACAGATTAGCAACAAAAACACCTAGACAAAAAATGTCTAGAAAGGCTAACGCTTATGCTGATAAAACAGTAGAAGCAGGAATTAAAAAATTATTACCATATGGTAACTAGAATTCGTATATAAAGATAGAAAGGAGAAAATAAAAAATGGCAAGAGTAAAAAGTGCAATTATAACACGTAAAAAACATAAAAAAATATTAAAACAAGCAAAAGGATATTATGGTGCAAAACGT
>JAAVZA010000064.1 GCA_022791395.1 Clostridia bacterium | reverse complement strand
TGCAATAAAAGAACGAAACCAATCTGTAATTGTATCAGGATGCATTGGATTACCATTCCAAGTAACAAATAGTCTATTTGAGTTGTTCCATAAGTCGCCACATCTTTCTTTTTCAGCATCGTACCAGATTTTATATTTATTAAGCATATTTATTACAATATCAGGTATTCCAACTTTTCTAATTGAACTATGTGTCTTTGGATCTTTTACGAAAATTCCTTTTTCAGAAGTGTATTGACTTGCTTTAGTAATATTCACAAAACCTTCCTTAAAATCGATATCTGTCCATTCTAAGCCTAATACTTCGCCTCTACGCATACCAGTAAACAATGTTAATATAACAATAGTTTGAAATTTAATTTCTTCATTTTCTAAAGCTTCTAATAATTGTTTACATTGAACATCATCATAGTATTTAATTTGAGGTCTTTCGTGTTTAGGTGGCTTAACTCTATCTGCTGGATTAAAGGGAAGTATTTGCCAATATACTGCATTTTGTAACATAGCATGTAGTAAACGATGATGTTCTAGTATTGTTTTAGAAGATAGACTTTTCTTTACGGTTTTTCCATTATGATTTTTACATCTTTTTAGTTGATGATCTTTTGAAAGATAATCGTAAAAATTCATTATGTGAGTTGGTTTTATATTGCATAACTTATAATGACCAAAATAGGGAATAATTCGTGATTGTAGCATTCCTTTATATCTTTCATAGGTCTTTGGTGATAATTCTTTTTCACCATAATTTTTAGCCCATAAGTCTGTAAATTCTTTAAATGTCATTGAAGAGTTTTGCAAAACAATACCATTTTCAACTTCATAAACAAAGTTCACAAGCTCTTTGTCTGCTTCACGCCTACTATTTGCTTTGATGCTTTTAGTATATTTAATTCTGTTACCATAGCTGTCATAACCATGTGATACAATTAATCTCCATGAGCGTTTGCCTCTCTTTTCAAGATACCCTGCCATTACTTTTTTCACCTCCTTTCAGTATACCTATGGCAAGGATTTAAAAATTATTTATTTGCAATGAGATTTTATAATATTAAACATCTCATTTAAACTTGAATATAACTCTTTACTTTCAAAATGTTTTTTATAATTATTATATTGATTAACAAATTTAGAATTATCTAAAGGTAAAGAATTCCAAAAGATATTAAAGTCAGATGGATAAAGACTGACTGATGGATATAGATTATTAGACGGAAATAATGCATATGTTTGGAGAGTATATTTAAATATTGATATGCTATGTTTTTTTACATTGTTTGCGTATTTAATACCACTTACTTTTTCACTTTCAAGGCTATTAAAGTTGCTTGAAGTTTTCAAACATATTTCAAACCAAGTCAATATGTCACACAGACATTCTTTTAATTCTATATTATCTATTGAATTTTGTTTCTTATATTTCTCATATAGGGTGTTAAAATCAGCAATTTTCTTTTCGAGTATTAATATATCTTCATTCATAGTTGGTCTCCTTTTTAATAATTTTTTCTAGTTTCTTCTATCCAATTTTTGAACTCTTCTTCTGTTTTTTTACCAAGTTTTATATCTTTTCTGAATTGATTAGCTTCACTTTTCCATTTTTCATATTTTTCTAAATACATAGGAATGTCAGGATTTCTATTTGCTAACATTTTTTTTGCAGATAGGGTTTTCCTATATAATGAAGTTATTTCATCTTTTTTTAACTTTTCATTATAAGTAATCATCGCACCAATTTCTTGACATGTTTTGCCATGTTCATATATGTTGTTACAATATAAAGTATTCTTTTTTGAAGAAGGAATAAAGTAATTACCACAATGTTTACAAATGTATATTGGTGTATTATTTTTTATTAATTCTAGAATACTTATAAAACAAGCTGTTTCAATTACATGACAGTTAAAACAAATAGATGTAAAAAATTCATCATCATATTCTGTAGGATAATTTTTTATATATTCTGAAATTGCTTTGACATTTTCTTCAAAATTGCCTGTATTAGGACATGAACTTATATTTAAAAATTTCATTGGTTCAAAGTCATATGTAAGAGTTATATATGAGCTCAATATCATTGACATGTCTGAATAATTAGTAAAGTCAGCTTGTTTATATATATAAAATCTTTCTGTAATAGAGAAATCCTTTAAATAGTCTGTATTTGATAAATTATTTATAAAATTGATAATTGTTTTAAATTGAGACTGATAGTCTATTAAAATTTCTTTTCGTTCTTCATAATTGTTTTTACAAACTAAAATAAAGTCTTTTTCAGTGAGAAAAATATTTTCTTTATCATTAGTAACATTTAAATTTGTATATTCATTAAAAGGGTTACCAATATCTTTATCATCACTATTAAAGACTAAACCTGGTAATCCATAATTATATATAAAATCCACAAAAGAATCAAAATTTGTGAAATCATAGTTCAAAAATTTTAATAAAGTTGTTCCTAGTTTATTTTTTTCATCAGTAAAATCAGATTTATATAATTTGCAAATACTATCAGAATAGGTTGAAAGATACTTAGTATATTCTTTTTTTGTTTTAAATTCATTTCTTTCTTTAAGTATTGTATATGTGTTATTGACTTTATTATATGTTGCATTTACAGTAGAAAAAGTATCTCTTGTAAAAAGTTCCATATTGTTTAT
>JAAVZA010000068.1 GCA_022791395.1 Clostridia bacterium | reverse complement strand
GTCCAGGGCGAAGTCCTCCATGGCGGGGTACAGTATCTCCTCCACCGTCCTTGGGAGCCGGTGCACCTCGTCGATGAACAGCACGTCCCCGGGGGACAGGTTCGTTAAAAGCGCGGCTAAATCCCCGGGCTTCTCTACAGCGGGGCCGCTGGTTATGCGCAGGTCCACCCCCAGCTCGTTGGCGACGATACCCGCAAGGGTGGTCTTGCCAAGCCCCGGCGGGCCGTAGAGCAGCACATGGTCCAGGCTCTCCTTCCGGGACTTTGCCGCTTCAATGTATATTTTAAGGTTCTCCTTCACCTTGTCCTGGCCGATGTACTCCGAGAAGGTTCTGGGGCGCAGGGGGTTATCCGTCTCCTGGTCCCCGGGGATATAGCCGGTGTCGGTCAGGCGGTCCTCTAAGTCCAGCTCGCCGTCCCTCTCGTTCCAGTCAATGCCGTACTGCTCAACGCCGTTCCCACTCTGCCCTCCGCTTTTCTCTATCATCTTTTTCAGACCTCCTCCATCTTTGCAAGCCTCTCTGCCGTCTCGGAAACCGTCAGCTCCGACACGTCCAGCTTTACAGTGTCAAGCTCCTCATACAGCGCAAGCCTCGGGATACTACGCTCAACCGCGTCCGCCTCCCGCAGCCCCTGCTCTATGTCCCGGTCCAGCCGCTTTTGGAGCTCACCTTCACTGCATACCAGCGACACAGCCTTTATACTGCATGAGCCTGTGTCCAGCCTTTCGAGTATACTGTCAATTATCCCCTGCTGGTGCATTACCCAGCAGAATATAATGTTCTCATATTCCGTACAGTGTATGAAATTATTGAGCACATGGCAGATATTGTCCATCACCATGGCCTTAGTCTCTTCCGTCACCACAAAGGGCTCTGCGTCCCAGCACCAGTCCCCGTCCAGAAATACTGCCTTTGGGAGCAGGCGTTTCAGGCTCTGGCACACGGTGGTCTTGCCCACGCCCATGGTGCCGCCTATCAGGTATAGATTTTTCATGGATGAGCCTCCAAAACTTATCCTATCAGTAAGATAACCTGCCCTTTACCTGCTTCCAAAGGATTTCAGCGCCAATCTAATAAGCTCCTCCGCCGGCAGCGAACTGTCCAATCTCCCCACCGCCGCCGCGGCCTCAGAGGGCGAATACCCCAGGGTAACCAGGGCCTCTGCGGCCTGGGCGGCGTTGCCTGCCGCCGAGGGCCCGCCGGGCTCCACGCCGGAGAGGTCCGTGCCCGCAAAGCTCAGGCCCTTTACCTTGTCCTTCAATTCCAGCACTATCCGCTGGGCCAATTTTGCCCCAACGCCGTTGGCCTTTGTAAAGCGCTTGGCGTCCCCGGCGGCGGCGGCAAGGGCCACGTCCTCCGGGGCCATCTCCGAGAGTATGGCAAGGGCCGCCTTGGGGCCCACGCCGCTTATGGCCGTTAAGAGCTTATAGCAGTTCAGCTCCTGCTGGGTATAGAAGCCGTAGAGGTCCAGCGCGTCCTCCCGCACGTTTAAGTAGGTATAGAGCGTAGCCTTGCCCCCGGTGCGGGGCAAAGCC
>JAAVZA010000019.1 GCA_022791395.1 Clostridia bacterium | reverse complement strand
TATATCATTGATGCAGAAGGAAAACCTTTAGGTAGAGTTGCAACAGAAGCAGCAAAGTTATTAAGAGGAAAACACAAACCAACATTTACACCTAATCTAGATGTAGGTGATCATGTAATTATTATAAACTGTGAAAAAGTAGTTTTAACAGGTCACAAATTGGACCAAAAAGTTTATAGAAGTCATTCAGGATACATTGGTGGAATGAAAGAAGTAGTAGCAAGAGATATGTTAGCAAAAAGTCCAGAAAAAGCTTTAATGCTTGCTATAAAAGGAATGCTTCCACACAATAGTCTAGGAAGACAATCTATCAAAAAATTAAGACTATATGCTGGTTCTGAACATGAAAACCAAGCACAAAAACCAGAAAAATGGGAATTCTAAGAATTTAAGGAGGAAATATAAATGCCTAAAGCAAGTAAAGAAAAAATAATGTTCTATGGTACAGGTAGAAGAAAAAGTTCAATTGCAAGAGTTCGTTTAGTAGAAGGAACAGGAGTTATAACAATTAATGGAGAAAGTATAGATGAATACTTCGGACTTGAAACATTAAAAGTTATAGTAAGACAACCACTAACAGTTACAAACACACTTTCAAAATATGATGTTATTTGTAAAGTAGTAGGTGGAGGGTACACAGGTCAAGCAGGAGCTATTCGTCATGGAATAGCAAGAGCTTTAAACGAAGCTAATGCTGAATATAGACCAGAATTAAAAGCAAACGGTTTCTTAACAAGAGATCCTCGTATGAAGGAAAGAAAGAAATACGGACTTAAAAAAGCTAGAAAAGCACCACAATTTAGTAAGAGATAAAAATTTGAAACTCGAAAGTTTTATACTTTCGAGTTTTTGTTGTAATTTGTGTAAGATAAAAAACGACTACTTTTAGTAGCCGTTTTTGAAAATAAAAGGGGATGTTCAATATAATCTTACTTATATTGAAAAGAAAGTATAAAGGAGTAACATTTATACTCTCTTTGTATGTTTATATAATATAAAACATATTTGTCCATTTTGTGAATGAATAGTGTAGAATTAGCAAATAAAGTCTTAAGAAAAAATGAACAAATTGTACAATGTTTATTTTGCTATTATATTTAAGGTTGTTCTGAAAGAGTTAGAGAAATAGAAACTTCTTTTCCATTTCTATTAATTTTTAAATTCATTTCATCACCAATTTTATGAGTATTTTTAATTTCATTCAATTCATTCATAGTAGTAACTTTTTTACCGTCAGCTTCAACAATTACATCTCCTACTTTAAGACCGGCTTTTTCAGCACTAGAAAAATCATCAATAGCTTTTACATAAATTCCAACAACAAGTTTATTATATTCGGCGGTTTTTTCATCAAGGTCAAGTCCGGTAATTCCAATAAATGGTCTTTTAACTTTATTATATTGGATTAATTGTTCATAGATATCAAGAGTAGAGTTTATAGGAATAGCAAATCCCATTCCTTCAATACCAGTTCCAGAAAGTTTTAAAGTATTAATACCAATAACTTTTCCTTCAGCGTTTACTAATGCTCCACCACTATTTCCAGCATTAATAGCAGCATCAGTTTGAATTAAAGTAAATGTTTTTCCGTCAGAATCTGTAACTTCTCTATTAACAGCACTAATCATTCCACCAGTTACACTACTTTGCATTCCAAGTGGATTACCAATAGCCATTGAAAATTCACCCACTTTTACAGAATTAGAGTCTCCAAGTTCGCAAGACTTTAATCCAGATTTTTCTATTTTTATAACAGCAAGATCTGTTTGTTCATCTGTACCTATAATTTTAGCTTCATATGGTGTTTCGTCATTATATAGGTAGACTGTTAATTTACTTGCTTTTGCTACTTCATAATAAGAATTATTGGAAGTAGAATTAACAATATGATTATTAGTTAAAATATAACCATCTTCACTCATAATAATACCAGAACCACTAGCAGTAGAAGTACCATTTTTAGAAAAGATTGAATTTACAGAATATTCTACTGTAATACCAACAATAGACGGACGTACTTTTTCAGCTACGCTAACACCCGTATCAGAATAACTTGAAAGTGATATTTGTGTAAGACTACCATTAAATGAATTACTATTTTCATTTCCGTGATGTATTTGCAGTGGTTTGTATGGATGTATTACCTAATATTTTTTCACGAACCCCGAGGAACACCAAAACAAGTGCCTATTACAAGTGAAGTTCCAAGAATACCAGAGAAAAATGGTATTAATACACTTTTAGAAAAACTGTTTTTTTCTTTATTTGAATCATTATTAGAAAGATCAACTACTTTGTATGAAGTAGTTTTATTATTTTGTGAATTATTTTCCATAATTAACCTCCAATTATTAAAATCATAAATACTATAACCTAATTCTATATCATAATACAATATAATTGTGAATTATTTGTGAAAAACATGTTAATGTTTAGCCTAGATATATAATTTTTGTAATAACAAAAACTATGGAACACAAAAAAATAAAAATCACACTTGAAAATACATTTATTAATCGATATAATAAATGTGAAATAAATTAGTTTAATATTAATAAATAGAAATAGGAGGTTTTGTAATGAAAAGAAGTCAAAAAGGAATAACAATAGTATCTTTAGTAATAACAATTATAATATTACTAATTATTGGTGGGACTACAGTATATATAGGTACTTCAGTTATAAAACAAGCAACACTTCAAACAGTTAATACAAATATGATGCTAATTCAAGCAAAAACCAAAACCATAGCAGAACAAGCTAAATTTAATAATAACCAAGATAACTATAAGGGAACAGTTTTAAGTGAAGTTTCAGGTAATAAAAAAATAGATGAATTATTAGAGGTAGGTGTTATTGATGATGCTAGTAAATTCTATCTATTGTCAAAAGACGATTTAGTAAGTATGGGACTTGAAAAGATAGATATAGAAGATGGATATATAGTTAATTACGAAACCGAAGAAGTTATATATGTTAGGGGATATGAAAACGATGGAATAACTTATCATAAATTAACTGATATGAAAAATGTAGTTGTAAAATAATGTATTAATGAAGGAATAAATGATGAAAGAAAAAGAAGAATTAAGACTAAAAAAATTAAAGCAAATAGAAGAAGAGATATATAGCAATAATTCTAATATAAATTATATATGTGGAATTGACGAAGCTGGACGTGGTCCGCTTGCAGGACCTGTTGTGGTTGCAAGTGTTATAATGCCAAAAGAGTCTATGATAGAAGGAGTTAATGATTCTAAAAAGGTTTCTGAAAAGAAAAGAGAAGAGTTATATGATAAAATAATAGAAGAAGCAATTAGTTATGGAGTAGGAATTATAGACCATGAACAAATAGACGAAATAAATATATTAAATGCAACAAAGCTTGGACTTACAACATCTTTAAAAGAACTTGCAATAAAACCAAATCTTATTTTAGTAGATGCTCTAAATAAAATAGATACTTTGGGAATTCCATATAAATCAATTATTAAAGGAGATGCACTTTGTTATTCAATATCATGTGCATCTATAATTGCTAAAGTAACAAGAGATAGAATTATGAGACAGTGGGATGAAATATATCCAATGTATGGATTTATTAATCATAAAGGTTATGGAACAGCTACTCATATACAAGCAATAAAAGAATATGGATTATGCCAAATACATAGAAGAAGTTTTACGAAAAATTTTATATAAGGAGAATATTAATGAACATTTTAGAAATCATAGCTAAAAAAAGAGATAAAAAAGAATTAACAAAAGAAGAAATTGAATACTTTGTTAAAGGATATACAAATGGAGAAGTAACAGACTACCAAGCAGCAGCATTAGTTATGGCAATATATATAAATGGAATGAATGATGAAGAAACTACTAACATAACATTAAGTATGGCAAACTCTGGCGAGATGTTAGATTTATCTATATTTGGAAAAAATGTTGTAGATAAACATTCAACAGGAGGAGTTGGAGATAAAGTTAGCTTAATTTTGTTACCTATTATTGCTTCATTTGGTATACCAGTTGCAAAAATGTCTGGACGTGGACTTGGATTTACTGGGGGAACGATAGATAAATTAGAATCAATTCCAGGATATAATACAAATGTTGAAATTGAACAATTTATAAATAATGTTAAAAATGTTGGAATAAGTCTAATTGGACAAACTTTAAATTTAGCGCCAGCTGATAAATTACTATATGCTTTACGAGATACAATTTCTTGTACAGATAATATTCCTCTTATTGCATCTAGTATAATGAGTAAAAAGATAGCAGCAGGAGCTAATAAAATAGTTTTAGATGTTACTTGTGGAAGTGGAGCATTTATGCAAAATAAAGAAGATGCTATAAAGTTATCTGAAACTATGAAAGAAATAGGAAAACTTGCAGGAAAAGAAACAGTATGTATTCTAACTAATATGGATGAACCACTAGGTGTCAGTGTTGGAAATAATCTAGAAGTAATTGAAGCAATTAAAGCACTTAAAGGTGATATGGAAGAAGATGTAAAAGCTGTAGTATTAGAACTAGGTAGCTATATGATAAAACTTGCAGGATTTGGAGAGAATATTGAGGAAAACAAACAAAAGATATTAGAAAATATACAAAATGGAAAAGCATATAATAAATTTAAAGAACTTATAAAAAATCAAGGTGGAGATATCTCATATTTAGAAAATGTAAACAAATTTGAAAAGGCAAAATTTATAATCCCAGTAATATGTGATAAAGATGGATATGTAGAAAAAATAAATGCAAGAGAAGTTGGAATTATATCAGGAAATCTTGGAGCAGGAAGAGTAAGAAAAGAAGATAATATAGACCAAAGTGTTGGAATTGTACTTTGCAAAAAAGTATCAAATGAGGTAAAAATAGGAGATGTTCTTTGTTATGTACATGCAAACAGTGAAAAACTAGCTAGTGAAGCAGTAGCTAAGTTAAAAGATATATATATAATCTCAAAGGAAAAAGTAGAAGAACCAAAAGCTATAATAGATATTGTTAAATAAATACGAAACTTAAAAGGAGAGGTAGTAGTACCACTTCTTTTAAGTTTCTATTGTTTTACTAGACTCGTATAAAGAATCTGGACACATATCGATATCTCCCCAAGCAATAGTTCCTAAAACTATTTTTACATTATTAAACACAGCTTTATCACGTAAATTTTTAAATACTCCTTTATTAAGATATGGTTTCATATCTTTTATTTTTTTTACATTATCATCAAAAGTTAATAATAATTTATAATCTTCCAATGGTTCTACATTAATAATTTTTTTCAAATTACCCCCCCCTTAAGTTAACGGATTTATATAAAAAAGTGTTTCATTATTTTTTGATAATTTCCAATTGGCTGATAATTCATCCTTATGTAATACAGCCCAAGCTTCAATTAATTTTTGCTGACGTTTTGGAATAGTTCCTTGAATTAAAATACCATCAAAATCAAACATAGCAGAATAATCTCCATAGTCAACATGAAAATGTGGTGGATTATGGTCATCATAGAACATACGAATTATAATGCCATAAAACATACTTATAGTTGGCAAAATAGTCTCCTTTCTAATTATATCATTTATAAAACAATAAGTAAATAAAATTTTTTCTATGAATATATAGATATAATTTATGTGATAATAAATATAAATTGAAAATATATAATTGTTTGAAATTAAAATAAAAAATTATAATGTAAAGCCAAAGTTGAAAGATTATAAATTATATATATGATAATATAGAATTTATATAAAATCAAGATATTGTTAAATAAGAAAGAAGAATTTTATTCAATTCTTCTTTCTTTATCTTTACCACAAAGTTTATCATATTCTTTACACTTTATTTTATATTCCATTTGCTCTGATAAATACCTATAATACATATATGCCTGCTCATATTGTAACATAGGATTAAACATAGGATCCCTATACATATTATCATTTACCATATTAGGATCAAAATTCATATTATCATAACCGCCAAAATCCATATTTCTATCCATTATAAACAACTCCAATCTATAAAAACACTTCTTTATACTTATATTCAAAACTATACTATATATGATATTTTATCCTTTATAAAATTTATATTTTTTTCTATTGAAGATAATAAATGTAGCAGTGATAATAATTAAAAGTAAAATAATCATATTATAAGGATTAATATAAGTGTTGAGGGCTGATAATTTATTCACATTATTAGAAAAAATTGGTACTAAATCTAGGTTAAATATTGGAAAAATGTGAATAATTAAATATGTTAAAATAGCTGCAATTGTACCTTGTAATAATTTACCTATAATATAAGCACTTATTGATATATCTGTTTTTGAAGTAATACTTAAAACTTGAAGAGCAACACTTATACCACCAAATCCCAAAATAAAACTTGCAAAAGTTATTAAAGTAGAAAATGATTTAGTATTAATAGTAGCAAGGATATTTAATCCATTTGTAAGTTCTACAAGTCCTGAAATAGTAGGATTAATAAATCTTGTGTCAATATTTAACATATTAAATATTGGGTAAAATACTTTACAAAGGATATCTAGTAATCCAGAATTATTTAGAATTGATATTATTACAGAAAATAGTATAACAAATCCACCAATCATAACAACAGTATTAACAGAATTCATAATACTAGTAGATAATATTTCTCCCAAATTAGAAAAAGTTGCAATACTTTTAGAAGAAACAGATGAACTTTTAGAAGATATAAATTCTGTATCCCTATATTTCCAAAATCTAAATAAAAAGCCAACTATGATACAAGATAATATATGAGTTATAAATAAGACAAGACCTATTAAAGTATTACCAAGCATACTAACACCAACCGTACCAATAATAAAAAGAGGGCCAGAATTGTTAGTAAAGGCAAGTAACCTTTCGGCTTCAGCTTTAGAGCAATCTCCATTTTTTCTAAATTCAGTAACAATTTTTGCACCAACAGGATAACCACTTATAATTCCCATAATAAAAGCATAGGCACCAATACCGAGGTACATTAAAAATAGGTTTCATATATTTATTAAGTAATTTTCCTATAAAACTGACTACTGTAGTGTGAGAAAGTAGTTCTGTTGCTATAAAAAAAGGTAAAAGAGCAGGGACAACAGAATTTGCCCATAGTAGCAAGCCATTCTTTGTAGCAGATAAATTTTCTCTAGAAAAAATTATTAAACATATAGTAAAAAGTATAAATAAGCTTGGCAATATATGTTTTTTTATAGATAAAAAGAAAAAGTGTGACTTCATCTTAATATACCTCCAAGGATTGTCAAAGTTCTACGTTTTCATTGACTACCAATAATCATTTTATTATATATATATTAAAAAAATATTGTAATATACATATTATTGTGATATATTTGTAAATATAAAAATTAAAGATATAGTAGGAGGTCTACTTATGTGGGGAGACATAGCAATTGCATTTTTACTTGCATTTATTACAGCATTTGTTATTACGCCATATACTATTAAGCTAGCAAAAAAAGTAGGTGCAGTTGATTCACCAAAAGATGAAAGAAGAATAAATAAAAAAGTAATGCCACGTTTAGGTGGTCTTGCTGTTATTGCAGGATTTTTAGTGTCTATAATATATCTACTTACAATTATGGGAATAGAAGGTTCAATTAATTTAGGAGAAGAACAATATTATTTAAAATTAGTGGGATTTTTTCTTGGAGCATTGGTTATAATAATAACATGTTTTATAGATGATTTAAAAGGTATTTCACCACTTATAAAACTTGCAGGACAAATAATTGCAGCTATTTTAGTAATAAAAAGTGGAGTTGTAATAGAACATATTAGTATACCATTTTTAGAAACTGATGAGCTAATGGAATTAAACAAAGTATTTTCTACAATATTAACACTTGGATGGATAGTAGGAATTACAAATGCAATTAATCTAATAGATGGGCTAGATGGATTATCTTCAGGAATATCATTAATATCATGTTTATCGTTAATAATCATATTTTCACTAAATGGTTCACCACTTATTGCAATAATTATGATAACAGCTCTTGCAGGAGCATTAACAGGATTTTTACCATTTAATTTTAATCCTGCAAAGACATTTATTGGAGATACAGGATCAAACTTTTTAGGTTATTCACTTGCTGTAATATCAATATTAGGAATTGCCAAAACTTATACTTTAATAGTAATAGTGGCACCATTAATAGTACTTGCTCTTCCAGTATTTGATACATTATTTGCAATTGTTAGAAGGTTAATAAAAGGAAAGTCACTAAAAGCAGTAGTAATGCCAGATAAGGGACATTTACATCATAAGATGCTAAAAAAAGGATTTACACAAAAAGAAGCAGTTTTAATATTGTATGGAATTAGTGCTACATTTGGGATGTTTGCAATAGTATTATTAGAAAGTGGAATATGGAAAGCACTATCATTTGCATTAATCGTAGTTGCAGTAATTGCGCTAGGATATAAAAATATATTTAAATTGAGAGGAGGAAATGAAATGTATAAATGTTTAGCTTGTGGATATGAATATAATCCAGAAATAGGAGATCCTGACAATGGAATAGCACCAGGAACACCATTCGAAGAATTACCAGATACATGGGTATGCCCATTATGTGGAGTAGGAAAAGATATGTTTGAAGAAGAATAGAAAAGGGTAACCTTTTCTTTTTTTGCCATATATGGTATAATGAGCATTATCAAATTATTTATAGGAGATATAAAATGGAGAGTAAAGATAAGATTATAAAATTTTTAGCATATGATGGAAGAGTAAGTATAATATGTGCAAATACTACACATCTAGTAGAGAAGGCAAGGCTTACACATGATTTAAGTCCAGTTGCAACAGCTGCACTTGGAAGAACCTTAACAATTGCTAGTATAATGGCAAGCAACATGAAAAATGAAGAAGATAAACTAACTGTACAAATAAAAGGTAATGGATTACTTGGAGGAATTGTAGTAGTAGCTAATAAATCACCAAAACTAAAAGGATATGTACAAAATCCTTTAGTAGATATGCCATTAAATTCAAATGGTAAATTAGATGTGGGTGGAGCAGTAGGCAAAGTTGGATATTTAAATATAATAAAAGACATAGGTTTAAAAGATCCATATATAGGAATGGTGCCACTTGTAACAGGAGAAATAGCAGAAGATTTTACAAATTATTTTGCTACATCAGAGCAAACTAATACAGCAGTTGCTTTGGGAGTTTTAGTTGATAGTAATGGAGTAAAATCAAGTGGTGGATATATTGTAACACCAATGCCAGATGCAACAGAAGAGGATTTATTCATTTTAGAAAACAGAATAAAAGAGGCAAAACCTATAAGCAAAATGCTAGATGAAAATATGACATTAGAAGAAATTGCAAAAGATATTACAGGTGATGCAAAGGTTAAAATAATTGAGGATAATATTGTACCTATTTATGAATGTGACTGTAGTAAAGAAAAAATAGAAAGAGGATTAATTGCAATAGGAAAGAAAGAATTACAAGATATTATAAATACTGAAAAGAGTATTAATACAGTATGTCATTTTTGTAATAGAGAATATAATTTTAGTAAGGAAGAATTAGAACAATTATTAAATAAAATAAGTTAAGATAAAAAATAAAGGAATGTATTTAAAAGGAATGAAATAGAATGAAAAAAGTATTATTAGGAATGAGTGGAGGAGTAGATAGTTCTGTATCTGCAATTCTATTAAAAGAAGCAGGATATGAAGTGATAGGTGCTACAATGGAATTGTGGCAAGATGAAACATCTAATATAGAAAGTGGATGTTGTTCTTTAAGTGCTGTTTATGATGCAAAAAGAGTGTGTGATAAATTAGGAATTCCTCATTATACATTAAATTATAAAGAAGAGTTTAAGAAATATGTCATAGAGGACTTTATTAAATGTTATGGATGTACAAAAACTCCAAACCCATGTATTGAATGTAATAAACATATAAAATTTGATTTATTTTATAAAAAAGCAATGGAATTAGGCTGTGATTATATAGCAACAGGACATTATGCTAAAACTGAGTTTGATGAAGAATATAATCAATATGTTTTAAAAAAATCAAAGGAGGTTGCAAAAGACCAAACTTACTTTTTGTATGGAATACCAAAAGTGGTAATTCCTAAAATGATATTTCCTTTAGAAAATTATACTAATAAACAAGAAGTTAGAAATATTGCCGAAAAATATGGATTGTTAGTAGCTAAAAAGCCAGATAGTCAAGAAGTATGTTTTATACCTAATAATAAATATACAGATTTTTTAATACAAAACATGAAAAATGCTCCTAAAAAAGGTGATATAGTAACTAAAAAAGGAGAAATATTAGGAAAACATAATGGACTAATATATTATACAATAGGGCAAAGAAAAGGATTAGGAATTTCTTATAAAGAGCCATTATATGTTGTAGACTTGAAAAAAGAAGAAAACCAAGTAATAGTAGGAACAGAAGAAGAATTATATAAAAAAGAATTATATGCAAATGAGCTTAACTTTTTATTATTTGATAAATTAGATAAGGAGGTAGAAGTAACAGCTAAAATAAGATATAGGGCAAAAGAAGCAGAAGCAAAAATTATACCTATAGAAGAAGACAAAATAAAGGTAGAATTTAAAATTCCACAAAGAGCTATAACTAGAGGACAATCTGTTGTATTTTATAAAGGAGATATAGTTGTTGGAGGAGGAAAAATTTTATAGGTGTCAGAATTTGTTGAAAAGTTCTTGTAAAATTTTTGGATTTTTACTTGCAATTTGACAATTTATGTATTACAATAAGCATACAAAAATATTTTGTCAAATTTACTAAAACAAAATATTTAACCCCAAAATATAGAAAGGTAGGAATCTTTATGGAAGAAAATTTAGCAAAACAAATTTTATTACAAGTGAACATTATTGCTAGCAAAGTGGACGGTTTACAAGGACAATTTGATGGAATGCAAAACCAAATGGATGGAATGCAAAATCAAATAGGAGGTATGCAACAACAAATAAAGGAGTTGTATAGAAACCAAATCAAAACTTGGGAAGAAATGCATGATATTAAAGAAGAGCTAAAAGAAGAAATAACAGAGGTAAAGCAAGAACTAAAAGACGAGATAAGGGATGCAAAAGAGGAATTAAGAACAGAATTTAAAGCAGAAATATTACAAGTTAAAACTAAAGTTGATGAGACTCAAGAAGCAGTGGTGCAAAATTGTGAGACAATAATACAAAGTATGGAAAAGCAACGTAGAATAATAGAAAAGGTATTAAATGATCACGAAAGACGTATATGCAAAATAGAAAATAAAACACCAAAGTTTATACCAATACTGTAAAACTTACCTAAGAAAAATATAATAAAAAACGTATTACCTGCTTATAAGTAATACGTTTAATTTTTTCTATACTATATATTATTCAAAATAACGGGAGCAACTTGTTTCTTTCTAGAAACAATGCCTTCTAAAAATGCCATGTTATCTTCTAATTTTGTATTAAATGCTTTTTCAAAGGCCTCTGTATTATTACCTAAAACAATACATTGAGAATTACTATTTATAATATCTGTAATTAAAAATACAAATAAATTTAATCCATTAGAATTGATAAAGTTTTGTATAGCATTTTCAATTTCAGTTTTATCTTTTAATACATCTTCTATACAAGCAGTATTTACTTGAGCAACTTGGAATTTAAAATCTCCATTTGCGAATTCTTTTGAATCAATATTAATTAACCCGTCAGGTGTAAAGTCACTTAAATCAGTTCCTGCTTTTAACATATCTAATCCATATGTATTAACATCAATTTCAGCAATTTTAGCAAGTTCTTCACAGGCAATTTTATCTTCTTTGGTACAAGTTGGTGATTTAAATAACAATGTATCTGATACAATTGCAGAAAGCATTAAAACAGCTTCTTTTTTCTCAATTGTCATATTTTCTTCTTTAAATTTTTTGTAAAGAATGGTAGAGGTACAACCTACTGGTTCTGCTCTATAATATAGTGGTTCAGCAGTTTGAAAGTTTGCAATTCTATGATGGTCTACTACTGTTTCAATTTTTGCTTTTTCAATCCCATCAACGCTTTGTGAAAACTCGTTGTGATCTACTAAAACTACAGCTTGTCCTTCTTCTACAGAAGCTATCATTCTTGGTGCTTCAATTCCTAAATAATTTAGTACATAAGCTGTTTCTTTATTAACATCACCAAGTCTTACAGCTTCTACTTCAAATCCTAAATTTCTATCAAATTTTTCCATAACTAAACTAGAACAGATTGAATCTGTATCTGGATTTTTATGTCCAAAAATTAATGTTTTGTTTTCCATATATAAAATCTCCTTTATAATAAAATTCTAACCTATACTATACAAAAAAAATGACTAAAAATCAAGTTTTTAATCATTTTTTCTATAAATTTTGACTGATAATTATAATCTAATAGCACTTTCAAGTCCAAGTTTAATCATTTTATCTAATGAATTTTGTCTAGCTTCAGCAGATACCTTTTCGTTATAAAAATATGAATCAACTACAGTAAGAATACAACTTGCTTTTTTATTTAATAATTTTGCATTATAAAACAATGCAAAGGCTTCCATTTCAGCACCTGAGATATTATATTCTTTAGGTAATCTTTCTAAATACTTAGACATATCACTCATATAAGCATCAAAAACTTCACCACAAGCAATATTAGCTTTATTAATAGATATACTCAAATTTTTAGCAGTAGCTTCAATTACAGAATTTAATTCAGTACTTGAATTTATTAAATGGCAGTCAGAATTATTTATACTTAAAGCATAATTACCCTCTGTATAAGAATTATCTACCAGTACTAAATCAAATAAATTTAAATCTTTATTATATCCTCCACAAGAACCTAACCTTATTATATTTTCTACATCATAAAATTTAAATAATTCATAAGAATAAATTCCCATACTAGGCATTCCCATTCCGTGAAGCCATAACAGTAATTTCTTTTCCATTATATAATCCTGTATATGCAAAAATGTTACGAACAGAATTTACAAGTTTGGAATTTTCTAAAAAATTATCAGCAATCAATTTTGCTCGAAGTGGGTCTCCAGGCATTAATACAGTTTTTGCAATTTCTCCTTTTTTTGCTTCAATATGTGGTGTCATAAAAAAACCTCCTTAAATTATAATTATTATATACTAAATATTATAAAATAGTCTAGAAAAAGGCGACAAAATATGATAAAATTATATATATTTTAAAGAAAGAGGAAGAAAATGAATATAGGGTTTGTATCATTAGGATGTAGTAAAAATTTAGTAGACACAGAAATGATGATGGGATTATTTAAAGAGCATAACTATACAATTGTAAATAATCCAAAAGAAGCAGATATAATATTAATAAATACTTGTGGATTTATAGAAAGTGCTAAAGAAGAAGCAATTAATACGATTTTAGAAATGGCAGAATATAAAAATAAAAGATGTAAATACATAATAGCTACAGGGTGCTTAGTTAAAAGATATAAAGAAGAACTTGAGGGAGCATTACCAGAAGTAGATTTATTTATATCATGTGATGACTATAATAAATTTTGGAAAGAAGTAGAAAAGCTTATTCTTACAGAGGAAAAAACATCAGGTTGTAGTTTAGAATATAATAAAAGAGTTATAACTACAGGTGATAAAATGGCATATTTAAAAATAGCAGAAGGATGTAGTAATAGATGTACCTATTGTGCAATTCCTAATATTAGAGGACCATTCATTAGTAGAAAAATAGAAGATATATTAAAAGAAGCAAAAGAGCTTGCAAATAAAGGAATAAAAGAATTAATAGTAATTGCACAAGATACAACTAAATATGGTATTGATATATATGGAGAACCAAAACTTGCAGAACTTTTGGATAAACTTTGTAAAATAGAAGGAATTGAATGGATTAGATTTTTATATTCTTATCCAGAAACAATAACAGAGGAATTAATTAGTGTTGTAAAAAACAATGATAAAATATGCAAATACTTTGATATACCAATTCAACACATAGCGAGTACTGTACTAAAAAGAATGAATAGAAAAAGTAATGAAGAAACCATAAAAGCTTTAATGAAAAAGATAAGAAAAGAAATACCAGAAGTCATACTAAGAACTACTGTAATTGTTGGATTTCCAGGAGAGACTATAGAAGATTTTAATAAACTCTATGAGTTTATTAAAGAAACTAAATTTGATAAATTAGGTGCATTTATGTATTCAAAAGAAGATGGAACACCAGCAGCAAGATTAAAAGAGCAAATTCACCCTCAAACCAAAAAAAGTAGATATAATAAGATAATGAAAGTACAACAAGAAATATCAAAAAACAATTTAGAAAATAAGATTGGTAAAGTATATAAGACTTTAATTGAAGGAGTTTCATTTGATGGAAAATATTACATAGGAAGAACATATATGGATGTTCCAGATATGGATGGAGTAGTTTTTATAAAAAATGAAAATAGAGATAAAGATAAAATAGGCAAATTTATAAATTGTAAAATAACAGAGGTTAGAGATTATGACTTGGTTGGGGAAATAGAAGAATAAATATGTAAGTTTACATATTTATAATACAAGCGTTGAAATTTATGTAAAACTAATATATAATATAAAGTATATTGTAATAAAAGAGTTATATTTATAAAATGAAGTACCTATTAGAAGGAAGGAGCTTTAATATGAAAGAATACAAATTTGATATGCAAAATATGAGTCAAGGTAAGAAGAAAAATAACATAGTACTATTACGAAGTGATAACGAGGAATTATTTTTAAGTTTAAAAGATGATCAAAATGTAGAAATTCAAAGAATTAAAGTATTAAATATTTCTAAAATTAAGAAATTAACCAACTTTTTTATGAGAGGGTTCAATATAAAATTAATAGATGCAACATTAGAAGATATACTAATTCCAGAAGAAGATTTAATGGAAGCAGAAAGAAAAATAATAGTACAAGGTGAAGATGGGGAAGAAAGAGTAAAGAATGCAATGGATTTATTACAAGACAAATATGATGCTTCACTAAATAGAGAAGATTATCAAAGAACAATGGTATATATGGATACACAGGATAGACAACTAGAAAAAAATAATATGATTTTTAGGTTGACACAAGAAAATAATGATGTTAAAGCAACAATGCATATGGATAATAATTTATCAGGAGATAAAAAACATATAATTAAATTTTTCTTCACAAATACATCAATGCCATATGTAATTCACTTTTTTGAAGAATCATTATCTTTACAAGCAATTACAAGAGAAATTATTTCAAATAGAATAGAATATAAAAGCTCATTTGGTGAAGTAGCATTTGATAAAATGAGTAATGGCAATTATTATGTTATAGAGTTAGAATTAGATAAATTTATGGACGAATCACGTGATTCTGGAAAAGTAGATGAAGTTGCTAAAAAAATTGCAGAGGATCTTGATTTAAAAGACTGTAGGATTGTAGATCAAGGGACAGAAGCAATACATAAACTGCAAACAGGTAGGGACTTTTTTGAAGAATACAAAATACAGGAAGAAAGCATTAAATGAAACTTAAAAAAACCATTGACAATATTTTATAAAATGTTGTAAAATATAAGTCTAAAACAAGTAATGGAAACGCACACTATAAAAATAGTGACTAACGAACAACACATTTAATGTGTTGTTTTTTGTGCGATAACCACAAAAAAACATACTAAAACAAGGAGGAAAAAATGAAACAACTAGATTTAGGAAAAGAAAAAATAGGAAAATTATTAATGGCATTTTCTGTACCATGTATTATATCATTAGTAGTAAATGCACTATATAATATAATTGACCAAATATTTATTGGATGGGGAGTGGACTATTTAGGGAATGGTGCAACAAATATTATTTTCCCAATAACTGTTATATGTTTAGCAATATCCTTAATGTTTGGTGATGGAACATCAGCATATTTAAGTTTAAAACTAGGAGAGAAAAAGAAAAAAGAAGCAGAACGTGGTGTAGGGAATGGAATTATAGCAGCTGTTATTTTATCTATCATCTTAGGAATAATTATTCTAATATTCTTACCAAATTTAATTACTTTATTTGGAGGAACAGATAGCTTAAGACAATATGCTATGGACTATGGTTATATAATTGCTATTGGTATTCCATTTATGATGATAGGAACTACTCTAAACTCAATAATAAGAGCAGATGGTTCACCTAAATATGCAATGACATCAATGATTATTGGTGCTGTTTTAAACATTATATTAGACCCAATTTCTATATTTGTATTTGATATGGGAATTAAAGGAGCAGCACTTGCAACTATCATTAGTCAAATGGTGACTTTTTTAATTAATGTACTTTATTTAAAGAAATTTAAAAGTATAGAAATTACAAAAGATAGCTTTAAAGTATCATTTAAATTAATAAAAAATGTAGCAATGCTTGGAATTTCTTCATTTATTACACAAATGGCAATTGTAATTGTTATTACAGCACAAAATACTCTATACAACATTTATGGAGCAAGTAGCAGATTTGGTACAGAAATACCAATCACTGTTCATGGAATTGTAATGAAAGTTAATATGATTTTAATAAGCATTATTATAGGAATTTCAGCAGGAAGTCAACCAATTGTTGGATATAATTATGGAGCAAAGAAATATGATAGGGTAAAACAAGCATTAAAATATGTGCTAGTATTAAGTACTATGGTGTCAGTAGTATCATTTATACTATTTCAAACAATACCAGAAAAATTAATTAGTATATTTGGTTCTGGAGATGAGTTATATAATGAGTTTGCTTGTTTAACATTTAGAATTTTCTTAATGTTAACATTATGTAATGGAATCCAAATTTCCTCAGGTATATTCTTCCAAGCAGTAGGAAAACCAACCAAATCAGCTTTTCTTACATTGTCTAGACAAATTCTATTTTATATACCAGCAGCTATAATACTATCAAAATTCTATGGAATTATGGGAGTTTTATATGCAGGGCCAGTAGCAGATGGATTAGCATTTTTAATAGCAGTTACTTTATTAGTTCTTCAAGTAAAGAAATTTAACAAGACTGAAAATAAAAATGAGAAAAAGATTGAAAATTTAAAAGCAGAAACTCCAAATCAAAAAGATGGTTTAATAATTACAATAAATCGTGAATATGGTTCTGGTGGTAGATATGTTGGAAAGTTGCTTGCTGAAAAACTAGGAATAAAATTATATGATAAAGATTTAATAATGATGGTATCAAACGAAAGTGGATTATCAGCATCATATATTGAAGAAAAAGAACAAAGCATAACAGATAAGTTATTATCAAATTTCAATTCACAATATTATAATAATTTAACAAATGATGATAATTTATTTATTGCAGAAACAAATGCAATTAAAGAAATAGCAAAAAAAGGATCTTGTGTAATTGTTGGTAGATGTGCAGATTACATATTAAAAGAACAAGAAAATGTATTTAAAATTTTCTTATATAGTGATGAGGAAGGAAAAGTTAAAAGAGCAGTAAATTATTATGGATTAGAAGAAAAAAATGCCTTAAAGGAAATAAATAAGATAAATAAAGCAAGAGAGAATCATTATAATCACTATACAGGACAAATGTGGAAAGATTTAGATAATTATGATTTTAGTATAAATGTAGATAAATTTGGAATAGAAGAAACAGTTAAAACTATTGAAAAAATGGTAATTGAACGTAGTAATGTGGGTGTAGCAAAATAAAAAATAGAGAACATATTACCTATAAAGGTAATATGTTCTCTATTTTTATTAATATTATGGAGAATTCGGATTTTAAATATGTTTTTCTAAAATGAGAATAGTTAATCTAGAAGAAGCTCAAATAAAATGAAAAAGGTTACTTTATATGATGAAAGAATTCTAGCAAATATAGTAATTTTTAAACTTTTGTAGTATAATTATAATTGTATTAATATTTTGGAGGTAAAGTATATGAATTCAAAAATATACTTAGATAATAATGCTACTACTAAATGTGATGATGAGGTTTTAAAAGCAATGTTACCATACTTAAAAGAAGAGTATGGTAATCCTAATAGTATATATTCATTTGGTAAAGAGGTTAAAGATAAAATTACCTTAGCTAGAAAAAATGTTGCTAAATTATTAAATGCAAATGAAAGTGAAATTGTTTTTACAAGTTGTGCTAGTGAAAGTAATGTTACTGCTATAATGAGTGCCATTAGAAATAATCCGTTAAAAAAGCACATTATAACTACTAAAGTTGAACATGCTTCAATAATAGAAACTATGAAATATCTTGAAAGTATTGGCTATAGAATAACTTACTTATCTGTTGATACACAAGGAAAAATAGATTTAGAGGAATTAAGAGATTCTATTACTGATGATACTTTACTAATAGCAATTATGATGGCTAATAATGAGCTTGGAAATATTTTTCCTATTAAAGAAATTGGTAAAATTGCCAAAGAACATAGTATTTTGTTTCATTGTGATTCAGTTCAAGCTATTGGTAAAATAAAAATTGATGTTAAGGAAATGAATATTGATACTTTATCGATGTCAGGACATAAAATTCATGCTCCAAAAGGAATTGGTGTTTTGTATGTTAAAAGTGGAATTCCTTTTACTCCTTTGATATTTGGACATCAGGAAGAAAATAAACGTGGAGGAACGGAAAATGTTCCATACATAATAGGTCTTGGTAAAGCCGTAGAAATACTTTTAAAAGAACAAGATGAAGTTAATAATAAATTAGAATATTTAAGAAATAAATTAGAAAAAGATATAGCAAATAATATATTAGATATACATATTTATGGGGATTTAGAAAACAGATTACCCAATACTACTAATATAGCTTTTAAAGGTGTAAAAGGAGAAGAAATCTTACTAGTTTTAGAAAGTTATAATATATATATTGGTACTGGTTCTGCATGCAATTCTAAACTAGCAGAACCATCACATGTTTTAGTTGCATGTAATGCTAATTTGGATGAATATAGCCCTATAAGGATAAGTTTGGGAAAATATAATACTGAAGAAGATATAGATAATTTTGTGAAAAAATTATCTAATGTAGTGAATATGCTAAGAAACTTAAAAGGAAATAAAAAGTATGAAGAATAGAAATGAAATTTTATATGTAAAGCCTGGTGATAATAATTGCCCAGCAGATGCTCTAATGATGGATTTTAGAAAGAAAATAAATAATACTACAAAATATTCAAAAAATATTGAATTTTCTAAAAATAGTGTGGAATTCTTTAGAAGCATGGCTAATATAATTGAAGAAAGCGAAGAAAACATAAAGTTTTATTGGCACGAAGTTCTTGAACAAAATTTGCCACCACTTATTGTAAAATTAAGAAAAAGTAAAGAGAGATATTATTTACAATATTTAGAAGAACTTGGAAAAGAAGAAAAAACTATTATAAAAGGAAAGCAAAGAAAAGGGAAAAATAAAAATGGAAAATTACAAATAAATAAAGATATTGAGGAGGAAAGATAAATGTCTGTACTAATTAATTTTAAAATATGTGATAATGATAAAGCTTGCAGTGGAATGGCTATATGTCCTAATAATGTATTTGAATGGGACGAGAAAAAGAGTACTTTAGTAATACATAATGAGAGATGTGTTAGTTGTGGCCTGTGTGAAAAAGCTTGTATGGTGTCAGCGATAAGAGTTGCAAAAACAGAAGAAGAGTATAAGAAAATAGAAAAAGAATTTGATGATGACCCAAGAACTATAAATGATTTGCTAGTTGATAGATATGGAGCAACGCCAATTGATGAAGCGATGATAGGAAAAGAACAAGAAATAGATATTAAATTATTGGATGCTAGAAGACCATTAATAGTTGAACTTTATAATGAAGATTCTATAATGTGCTTATTAAAAAGTATACCTATCAAAAATATAGCAGATACTTTTGATACAGAAACTAGATATAGAAAAATTGAAGTTATCTCAGATGATATATTAAAGAAATATGAGATAAAAGAATTGCCTTCGCTTCTTTTCTTTAATAAAGGAAATTATGTAGGAAAAATTGAAGGATATATTGATGAAGATAGTAAAGAAGAATTATTAACTAAAGTACAAGAATTTAAAAATACTGCTAGAGATTAAATAATTATATGTATCTAATGGGGATATAATAACAATCAATAATGCTTATAACAATAATCAATGAACAAGAAATGGTTTCATTGATTATTGTTATATTTTTAAATTTTCTAACTTTCAACAAAAAGAGCTTTTGCAATATATGGTAATACATCAGTATAATCATACCAACCAGATTTTCTAGGACTATTCTCATCACCATTTGGATTAGATACATAAACTTTAGAAATATTGTCTGTTGCAAGAAGTAACATATAATGAGAAGAAGTAGTCCATTTACTACTAGGCTTATCCCAAACACAAATTAAAATAGGCTTGTCATCTTTTAACCAACTAAAAATATAATCTTTTTCAAAATAAGTACTAGCATATTTAAAATTAGAATTATCAATTTCAAAGAAATTTTGTAATTCAAAAGCAATAAGGTCACCTGCTAAATGATCATTTTTATTAGGTGCATATTTCTTTCTTAAATCTTCGGGAGTATAATTTTTACCATATCCGCTTGCAAGAGTGGCGAGGCAAGTAATTCCACAACCATTTTCAGCCATTGTTCCACCCCAATAATAACGGTCGGCCCAAGAACTATCTCCATTTTGTTTATATTCTTTGTAAGTTTTTCCGTTAGAAGTTGTAAAAGTGGTTACATATCCATCTTTTCCAGAAATAGACTTTTGACCAATTCCTGAATAATTAACATTACTAGATGTTGAAACTAGTGTATATTTTGAAAAAAATTTATTTCCTATATAAAACGCACATATTATAAAAAATATAATAAAAATAATTAACTTTATATGCAATTTCTTTTTCTTTCTTTTCATAGTATCCATTTCACCTCTTAAGTAATTATATAAAATTTTTTGCAATTAGATTTTAAGATTTTATGAAAATAACTTAAGATTTTATTAAAGTATAAAGTATGTACATTTGTCATAAAAATATAATTAATCATTTGAACATTATGTCTTTTTATGTTAAAATATTAACCAATAATAATAATCCATTTAAAATGGGAGGAAAAATGGAAATAAGAAGAATAACATTAAATGATTTAAGTAGAGTATTTGAATTACTAAATGAATTATATGAAAATAAGTTGAAATATGATAAATTTTCTCAGATTTACCAATTAAAATTAAGTGATATAAATAGTTATTATATAGTAGCAATTTTAGATAATAAAATTGTAGGAATACTAACTTCAGAAATTCAAGTTAAACTTCATAGAGCAAAAAAACAAAGCTTTATTGAAGATTTAATTGTTGATAAAGAATATAGAAATAGAGGAATTGGTAAAGCATTAATACAAAATGCAGTAGATTATGCAAAAAACAATGATTGTGAAGTAATAGAATTAACAAGTCACATAAATAATGAAAATGCACATAGATTTTATGAAAATAATGATTTCATAAAACATTCTTATAAATTTAAACAATATTTAAATTAGATAAAAATTAATAAGATAAAAAAGGAGATAATATGGAACAAGAAGCAAAATGTAAATTAGTAATTTTTTCAGATATACATTATGCACCAGAAAGACCAGTCAACAATGGATCAAAAATAGATAGAAAATTAATGGAATATGCACTTCCTTTATTAGAACAGCTAATAGAAAAAATTAATAATGAAATAAAGCCTGATGTGGTTATAAGTTTAGGAGATTTAATAGAAGATTTTAATGATCACGACAAGGATATTGATAATTTAAATTTTATATGGAAATTTTTAAAAAGTATAAAAACTCCATTCTATTCTGCAACAGGCAATCATGATTTACGTTCTATGAATTCAAGAACAGAAGTAGAGAAAATCATGGGATATGAACATTCCACTTTTTCACTAGATATGTTAGGATATCATTTTGTTTTTTTAGGAATGGAAGTAAATCCAGAATTAGGTGTAGCTAAGGGAGGGATATTTAAAACACAATATATATCTAAGGAAGATATAGAATGGTTAAAAAATGATTTAGAAAAAAATAACCTACCATCTTTAATATTTACTCATTTTGGAATTGCAGAAGATAATATGGAAGGTAATTATTGGTTTAATTCTTGTCCAGAAAGAGCTCTTTTAGGTAATAGAAAAGAAGTAAAAGAGATATTAAAAAATGATAAAAATTTAATAGCTGTTTTTTCAGGACATCAACATTGGAGTAAAAAGATAGTAGAAGATGAAATAAGTTACTATGTAGTAGGATCATTAACAGAGAATGCTAATGATGATGGAATACCAGATGGAGTATATTTTGAAATTATCTTAGAAGGAAACAAAATAGAATTAAAAGAAAACCATTTAAAATTAAAAGTATAAGATTTTTAGTCTTATACTTTTAATTTATTTATAATCTTAATTTCATCATAAAGTTTATTTATCATAAATTTTTTACTTTCAACAGCACTTTTATGTTCTTCTAAAATCTGCTTATAATTTTCGGGAGTTTCTCCTCTTTTTAAAAGTGCTTTTATTCCACTTAAATAGTATTCTTTCTTTTTTTCCTTTTTTGTTGAAAGCATTTTATCATTAAATTTATCTATTAATTTCAATCTTTCAATTTCATTTAATAAGTGAGACACATATTCTTTTATACAGGCAATTTCATACATAGTGTCATCAATAACAACTTTAAATAATTTTTTTAGAACTTTAGGATTAATTTTTCCTAATTTAGAATCTTCTGATAATTGATCCAATGCAATGGTCTTTGCGTGTTCTTCACTTTGAGTTTCTTTTATCAATATTTTTAAGGTTTCAGAAATATTTACGTGAGTTTTATAATGCCTCTGGGTTACAAGGGCATCATATTCATCAGCGACACGAAGGATTTGAGCCATATAAGGTATATCCTTTTTTGTAGCACCATTTGGGTAACCAGTTCCGTTTAAGGATTCATGATGATATAAAGCTCCATCTGCATAGGGGCGTAATTCTAAATCTTTATAACATAAATCATAACCAAGCTTTGTATGATTTTTCATAATTTCGAATTCTTCTTCGGTTAATTCGCCAGGTTTTGTTAAAATTTCTAAAGGAATAAATAATTTTCCAATATCATGCATGTATGCACAGCAGGTACAGTAAAATGTGAAATTAGAGTTACAATGTAAATATTCACAAAGTCTATAAACCAAATTTGCAACATTTTCACTATGTTTTCTAGTGATTAAATCGTGTGATGCAAGTAAATCTAATTGATATTGTATTTTTGGGTTTAAATTGTATAATTTAAAATTAAATGGACTATAAAAATCATAAGTTTCTTTTATCATATGTATATCTCCTAATCAAATTTATAAAAGTATTATAACATATGAGTAAAAAAAGGGAAATGATTTTATTTGAAAATAAGTATTTTATATTGCAAGAATAAAATAAAGATGGTAAAATGTTATGTATACATAAATAAAAGGAGTATTTTATGAAAGAAAAAATTAAATTAGAAGAATTCTTTGCTTTTGGGGAAAATGAACCAATACAAAGGTTAGCATATAGTAAAGAAGATGTAGACTATAAAGTTAAAATAATAAAGAAAATGCAAGAATTAGGTATGAAAATAAAAGTAGATAAAGTAGGAAATATTTGTGCAACTCTTAAAGGTAATGGAAAATCTAATAAAAGTATAATACTTGGTTCACATACAGACTCTGTAAAAGATGGAGGGCAATATGATGGTCCAGTAGGAGTATTATCAGGATTAAAAGTTATAGAAGAAATTATACAAAAAGTAGAAGATAAAAAATTAGATTTAGATTGTGATTTAAAAGTAGTAATTTGGGCTTGTGAGGAATCTAATAGATTTGGAAAAGCTTGTTTAGGAAGTAAATGGGTTGAAGGTACATTAGAAGAAAAAGACTTTGAGATGAAAGAAAAACTAGATAAAAAAGAAGAGGATAAACTTACTTTAGGAAAAGCAATTAACGAATATATGGAATATCTAAAATCTGCGGATATTGAACCTATGGAATCTGTAGATAAAATATTATCTATAGAAGAAATTCTAAAAGCATATGAAATTCATATAGAACAATATCAATATTTATATGAACACGGAATTGATGTTGGAATAGTTAATTCTATTACAGCACCATACCGTATGGAAGTAGAAATTAAAGGAAAAGATGTAATAGTAGATGCAGCAACCTTAGTTGTAAAATTAAATGAGAGAGCAAAAGAAGCGGAAAAAGACAATAAATATAGAGCAACTGTACCAATTATAGATATTAAACAAGAAAGAATAAGCGACTCAGATTTCTTTTTTAATATTGAATTATTAGGAAAAGATGATCATTCTGGAGCAACACCAATGGCAAGAAGAAAGGATGCTGTACTTACTGCATCAAAATTTGTATTAGAACTAAACAGAAGAATAAAAGAAGAAGCATATCCTTTTAAAGTATATTTTGAGGAAATTAATACAAAAAATGATAGTATGAATAAAGTTTCAGGCAATTCCAATATACTATTAGGTATTGATGCAAATGGATTATCTAAAGAAATAATAACTGATATTTTATCACTGTTAGTAGAAGATGTTGCAAAAGGAGAGGGAGTAAAAAGTAGTAGTAAAAAAATTGGAAGAAAATTAAATAGAAGATATGAAAAACTTAACAATAAATGTAATGAAGAAAAATGTGAAATGAAGCTTGATGTTAGAATGCAAACAAAAACAAATCCAGAAGAAATGTTTACAGAGCTTACAGATACTATTTCTGCAATTGCTAAAGAAACAGGAAATAATTATTATTGTCAAAAAACAGATAAAGCAGAGCCAGTAAAAACAAGTACAAAAATGGCAAATCAAGTTGAAGAAGTATGTAATGAAAGAGGAGTAAAATCTGTAATAATGCCATCTTGGGCAGGACATGATGTTGCACATATTAGCATACCAGAAAAAATGTTATTATTTATTAAATCAACTGGAGGAAGTCATAACCCACTTGAAAATACAACTAAACAGGATATAGAAAAAGGTATAATAGCGTTAGAAGGCACTGTAGAAGAAGATATTAAACAAGTTAATAGAGTAGTTTGCAAGATGGAGTACTTAAATAATAATTCTATTAGTGGGATAGTTGAAAATGAAAATACAAGAACTAAAAAAGGAGCAATTAGAAAAATATTATTTGGAATGGCAGAAGCTAGAAAGCTAGGAGTAGAAGTTCCAAAAAAAGTACAAAAAGAAATAAGACAAGAAATAATGGTAAATAGAGATAATATAGAGAAATAATTATAAAACTTTTGAAAAAATTGTTGCATTTTGTATCTAGAAATGTTAAACTAGATGCATAGAGTTAGAAAATAGATTAAAAAAAAACCGATTTTTCAGGAATTTTTTTAATCTGTTTTTTGTTTTTATGAGTTTTTAGGAGGAAAGAAAAAATGAACACTAAATATGTATTTGTTACAGGAGGAGTTGTATCAGGTCTAGGAAAAGGAATTACTGCAGCATCTCTTGGAAGATTATTAAAAAATAGAGGTTATAAAGTAACAATTCAAAAATTTGACCCATATATAAATGTAGATCCAGGAACAATGAGTCCTTTTGAACATGGTGAGGTTTTCGTGACAGATGACGGAGCAGAAACTGACTTAGATTTAGGACATTATGAAAGATTTGTTGATGAAAATTTAACAAGAAATTCTAGTATAACAACAGGAAGAATTTATTCAAATGTAATTGAAAAAGAAAGAAGAGGAGATTACTTAGGAAAAACTGTACAAGTTATACCTCATATAACTAACGAAATAAAAGAAAATGTATATAGTTTTGAAAATGATGATATTGATGTTGTTATTACAGAAATAGGTGGAACAGTAGGAGATATAGAAAGTTTACCTTTCTTAGAAGCAATACGTCAAATTGGTTTAGAGAAAGATCCAGAAGACGTAGTATATATACATGTAACATTATTACCATACATATTTGGTTCAAATGAAATAAAATCAAAACCAACACAACATTCTGTAAAAGAATTACAAAGCTTAGGAATTAAACCAGATATTTTAGTTTGTAGAACAGAGAGTGATATACCAGAAAGTATAAAAGATAAACTAGCACTATTTTGTAATGTTAGAAAATCAAGTGTTATTCCAAATCAAACAGCAGATTGCCTATATGCAGTACCATTAATGCTTGAAGAAGCAGGTCTTGCTAAGGAAGTTTGTAGAAAATTACATTTAGAAGAAAGAACACCAGATAACAAAGAATGGGAAGAAATGATTTCAAACATTAGAAAGATTAAAGAAGATGAAATCGTTACTATTGCAATTGTTGGTAAATATATTCAACTTGAAGATTCTTATCTTTCAGTTGCAGAAAGCATAACACATGCAGGCTTTGCAAATAATGTAAAAACAAAAGTAAAATTTATTGATTCAGAAACTGTAACAAAAGAAAATGCAAAAGAGATTTTACAAGGATTAGATGGAATAATTGTACCAGGTGGCTTTGGAAATCGTGGTATAGAAGGAAAAATTCAAACAATTAAATATGCAAGAGAGAACAATATTCCATTCTTAGGAATATGTTTAGGAATGCAAATGTCAGTTGTAGAATTCGCAAGGGATGTTTTAGGAATTACTGATGCAAATTCAGCAGAATTTGATGAAATATGCAAAAATCCAGTAATACATATAATGGATGATCAAATTGGAATAGATAAAAAAGGTGGAACAATGAGACTTGGAACATATCCATGTTCTATAAAGCCAGGAACCTTAGCAGAGAAGATATATGGAACAGACAAGATAAATGAAAGACATAGACACCGTTTCGAGTTTAATAATACGTATAAAGAAAGAATTGAAGCAGCAGGAATGGTATGTTCAGGAACATCTCCAGATGGAAGATTAGTTGAAATAGTAGAAATACCATCTCATCCATTCTTTATTGCAGGACAATTCCATCCAGAATTTAAATCAAGACCAAATCGTCCAGCACCATTATTTAAAGCATTAGTAAAAGCTGCAAAGGAATGTAAGAAATAATCATAATATAAAAAAACGCTCATAAAATAATATGAGCGTTCTTTTTGTGAAAAATGTGTGAATTTTTATAAATTCTATTGACATTTGAAAGTATTGGGTATAAATTATTAGCAGTCGAAGAAATAGAGTGCTAATAATTAGGTGATTTTTTACAAAATTCTTCGAATTTTAAAGGAGGTAATTTAAATGTTAAAACCATTACAAGACAGAGTAGTCATTAAAATGATAGAAGGTGAAGAAACTACAAAAAGTGGAATAATTTTAGCATCTAGTGCAAAAGAAAAACCACAAATAGCAGAGGTTTTAGAAGTTGGACCAGGACTTACGGATTCAGATGGAAAATTAGTTCCTATGGATGTAAAAAAAGGAGATAAAGTTGTTGTGAGCAAATATTCAGGAACAGAAATAAAATACGAAGGAGAAGACTTAATAATAGTAAGACAAAGTGATATCTTAGCAGTAGTTGAATAGAAAAAAGAAAGGATTTGATTTAAAATGGCAAAAGAAATTAAATATGGCGAAGAAGCTAGAAAAAAATTATTAGATGGTGTTAATAAATTAGCAGATACTGTTAAAGTAACACTTGGACCAAAAGGAAGAAATGTAGTATTAGATAAAAGCTTTGGAGCACCTCTTATTACAAATGATGGTGTAACAATTGCAAAAGAAATAGAATTAGAAGATCCATATGAAAATATGGGAGCAAGACTTGTTAAAGAAGTATCTACAAAAACAAATGACGTAGCAGGAGATGGAACAACAACAGCTACAGTACTTGCACAAAGTATGATAAAAGAAGGAGTTAAAAACGTAGCTGCTGGTGGAGATCCAATGGCAATAAAAAGAGGAATGGATAAAGCAGTAGAAGTTGCAGTAGAAGAACTTAAAAAAATTAGTTCAAATGTAAATGGAAAAGAAGATATAGCAAGAGTTGCTACAATTTCTGCAAACAATAAAGAAATAGGAACATTAATTGCAGATGCAATGGAAAAAGTATCTAAAGATGGTGTTATTACAATAGAAGAATCAAAAACCTCAAATACATATGTAGATGTAGTAGAAGGAATGCAATTTGATAAGGGTTATGTATCACCTTATATGGCAACAGATACAGAAAAAATGGAAGCAGTTATGGATAATCCATATATATTAATTACTGATAAAAAAATAAGTAATATTCAAGAAATACTTCCACTATTAGAAAGCTTAATGCAATCATCAGGAAAATTAGTAATTATTTGTGATGATATTGAAGGAGAAGCATTATCAACATTAATACTAAACAAATTAAGAGGAGTTTTAAATGTTGTTGCAGTTAAAGCACCAGGATATGGAGATAGAAGAAAAGAAATGCTAGAAGATATAGCAGTTTTAACAGGTGGAGAAGTAATTACCTCTGATTTAGGACTTGAGCTAAAAGAAACTACTATAGAACAATTAGGTAGAGCAAGACAAGTAAAAGTACAAAAAGAAAACACAATAATTGTTGATGGTGCAGGTGATAAAGAAAAAATTGCAGAAAGAGTAAGCCAAATAAGATCTGCTCTAAATCAAACACAGAGTGAATATGACAGAGAAAAATTACAAGAAAGACTTGCAAAAATTGCAGGAGGAGTTGCAGTAATTCAAGTAGGAGCAGCAACAGAAGTAGAAATGAAAGAAAAGAAACTTAGAATAGAAGATGCTTTATCTGCAACAAAAGCAGCAGTTGAAGAAGGAATAGTTGCAGGTGGTGGAACAGCATATGTAAACATTAGTAAAAAGGTAGAAGATATGATAAATACTTTAAAAGATGACGAAAAATTAGGGGCAAAAATTGTTTTAAGAGCATTAGAAGAGCCAATAAAACAAATAGCTGTAAATGCAGGACTTGAGCCAGCAGTAATATTAGAAAGAGTAAAAACAAGTGAGCAAGGCTTTGGTTTTGATGCTAGCCTTGAACAATATGTTGATATGAAAAAAGTGGGAATAGTAGATCCTACAAAAGTTACAAGAAGTGCATTACAAAATGCAGAAAGTATAGCAAGTATGGTACTTACAACAGAATCTATTGTAACAGATAAAAAAGAAGAAAAATCATGTAGTTGTGGACATAATGATATGCCACAAGATATGGGTGGAATGTATTAATTTAAAAGTTAGAAGATGAGGGAATATAAGTTATTCCCTCATTTTTCAAATTAAAAAATGTCAAAAAAGTTGTAAATTAAAAACAATATGCTATTATATATAAAAAAGGAGATGAAATTATGTCTGAATTTTTAGAAAAAGCCCAAAAAACAGGAAGAATTAGAAGAAGCATTTAAAGAATATCCTATAGAAGAAGAATATCATAAAGGAAAAATTGAGAACGTATTGCAAGTAGCAGAAGAAAGCGAAGAGTATTTAATACCTTAGTTTTTTCATTAAAATTTACAAAGTATATATTTTGTGTTAAAATAGATTTTAATAAAAGGATTAGGAGGAAATCAAAATGAATAAAGATGAAGGTCGGAAACCATTAAATACGGGAGAAAGCGAGAAAGGTGAGAAAAAGCCAAATTTTTTCCAAAGGTTTATACGGCTCATGATGCTTGAAGAAGACGGGGATTATGGGGAGGAAGAAGATGAATCTACATTTTGATTTGTAATAAACTTGTGTTTTAAGTATATTACGAAAAAGGAGCGTTCCATGAAAAGAACAGCTCCTCTTTTTTGGGAAAAAGTTAGAAATTAGTAAGCTAAATTCTAAACTTTAATTGCTAAACTCTAATTAGCAACATCCGCAGTTATTGTTACCACCGCAACAACATAAAACTATTAATATAACGATAATTATCCAAATGCAGTTATCACCACCGAAACCACATCCGCATCCGCAACCTCTGTTTTCTGGCATATGAATTCCCCCCTTTCAAAATAATAAATGTACTTTTCTGTTAGGGTAAGACATACTAGTTGCAGTTTCTGCTACAACAGCTGTTGCCACAGTTACAGAAAAGTAGTAAGAATAAGATAATGAACCACAAAATCTCACAATTACAACAATTTCTCATTTAAGCAACCTCCCTATAAAGAACTAAGTTTTTTGTTCTTTTGTATGGTATATACTATTCTTGTTTTTAAAAAAGTGTTACAAATTAAAAAAAACTACTTGCATTAAAATTTATCATATGGTAACATATCAATATGACAAATTAAGGAGGTGAAAATATGGATGAGAAATTTGCACAAGAAATCTTAGATAGATTAGACAAAATTAATGCTTCTCAAGAAGAGCTAAAAGCAGGGCAAGAAGAGCTAAGGTTAAGCCAAGAAATCATAAAATCAGCACAAGAAGAACTAAGAGCTAACCAAACAATAATGCAATATGAAATTGCTGAATTAAAAGCAAATCAAGCTATAATGCAACAAGAAATCAAAAGCGTAAAAAGAGGACAAACAATAATACTACATAGTGTTACACAGATGAAAAAAGATGTGGTTTATTTAAAACGTACAGTAAAACATCTTGATGAAAGGATTGATGCTGTTTTGATGGACATAGAAACAGTAGATAAAAAGACAGAAGAATTAAAAATAGTCTAATAATTAAAAGGGAAGAACAAAAACTAAGAACGAAGCTGGGGGCTCGTTTTAGTTTAAAATATATTTTAACTAATAGTAAATTAATTCAAAATAAATTTAAAAAATTAAAAATATAAAGTTATTTAATAAATAATTTAATTCTAAAAATTCGAGAAATTATTCCAAAAAACTATACAAAAAATAACAATAAATGATATAATCCATATGAAGTTTAAACATATTAAGAGAGGGTATTTATATGGGAAATATTGTTTTATTAGATGAACTTACAATAAATAAAATTGCAGCTGGAGAAGTTGTAGAAAGGCCAGCATCTGTAATAAAAGAGATGGTAGAAAATTCAATTGATGCAGGAGCAACTAATATAAATATAGAAATTAAAAATGGTGGAATATCATACATCCGTATAACTGACAACGGAAAAGGAATTGAAAAAGATGATATGGAAATTGCCTTTGAGAGACATGCAACCAGTAAAATTAGAAGTGCTGAAGATTTAAAAGAAGTTAAGTCTATGGGCTTTAGAGGAGAGGCATTAGCAAGCATTGCTGCAATTTCAAATGTCGAAATGATTTCAAGGACTAAAGCTGAAGAAATAGGAAATAGAATTGTAGTAGAGGCAGGGAGAGTACTTTCATTTGGGGAAGCTGGATGTCAAGTGGGAACTACTATAACAGTACAAAATTTATTTTTTAATACACCAGTAAGATATAAATTTTTGAAAAAGGATTATACAGAATCTGGATATATTGAAGATGCGGTTACAAGACTTGCTTTAATTCATCCTGATATTGCTTTTAGATTAATAAACAGTGGAAAAACAATAATTCAAACCTCAGGAAATGGTAAGATACAAGATGTAATTTATTCAATTTATGGTAAAGATATTGCAAGTAGTATTCTAGAAGTAAATTATACCTACGAAGATATTCATGTAACAGGAGTTGTCGGAAAACCAGAAATAGCAAGATCAAATCGTTCTAACCAAATTTTCTTTGTAAATCAAAGATATATTAAGGATAAAACACTATCAGGAGCAGCAGAAAATAGCTTCAAAGGGTTACTTCCAATAGGAAAATATGGATTTTTAGTATTAAATATAGATATGGATCCAAGTATGGTGGACGTTAATGTTCATCCAGCTAAATTAGAAGTGAGATTTCAAGAAGAGAATAAAGTATTTAAAGCAATTTATCATGCTATAAAAGATACATTACTTAAGGCAGAATTAATCGAAAATACTGAAAAAACAATCGACGAAATTGAAAATAATAAACCAAAATCAAGCATTACAGATTTATTTAGAAAGATAAAAGCACAAGAAGTAGAACCAAAAGAAAATATGATCGAGCAAATATATAACAATAGAGAAGAAACAAAAGTAGTTAAAGAAGAGCCAGAATTTGAAAAACTAACTCAAGAGGAAACAATATCTAACCAAGATAAAAAAATGGATGTTTTTAAAGAGTTGATTGCAATGCAACAACGTCTAAAAGAAGAAGCAGAAAGCGATCCAAAGCTACATACAAATATTGATACATTAATACAAAATACACAAAAATTACAAGATGGAGAAAACAGTAATTCTGAACAAGGTTTAGATAATAAAAATGTAGATTCTTCTGAAGTAGCAGTTGCTGAGGATAATATAGAAAATGCACAAGAGAGTGTAGAATTAAAAGAAGATACAGAAAATTACGAAACAATAGAATCAGGAAAAATAGAAAATATAGAGCCATTAACTTCTAATACTGAAACGAATGAAGCTTTTGAAAATATATATTTAGAAGATAGTATAAATGAAGATATAGTTGGTGAAAATTCAAATCAAAATTCATATGCAGAAAATGAGGACTTTATAGAAAACATAGAAGAACAAAACACAAGAAAGTTTACAAGTGAAGAAGTACAAGAAATGATGGACAAGTTAGAAACAATAGAAAATGTAGAGGAAAGTCCAGAATTCTCAAATATGTATGAAAAAATATTTGGAAAACTACCAGCATCAGTAGAAGAAGAAAAGAAAAAAGAAGAAGAAAAGATTAGTGCCTATGAATTAATAAAAGATAATAATATTTCTGTTTTTGAAAATATACCAGAATACCAAAAACCAGTATATAAATTAGTAGGAATTGCTTTCAATACATATATAATAATTGAAATAAAGAATGAATTATATATGATAGACCAACATGCAGCACACGAAAGAGTAATGTATGAAAAAGTAAAGAAAAATTACTATTCTGGATTAGACAAAAATTCTCAAATGTTGTTGCTGCCTGATGTTATTACTCTAACACATAAAGAAATGGATATCTTAAAGGATAATGTTGAAATGTTTGAAAAAGCAGGATTTGTATTTGAAGAATTTGGAGATAACACAATAAAATTAACTGGAGTACCAGATATCTGCTTAGAAATAGATACAAAAGAACTATTTTTAGAAACCTTAGATGAAATTAACCAAGTTGCAAGAACTGCAAAGCAAGAAATTGAAGAAAGATTTATAGCAACAGTAGCATGTAAAGCAGCGGTAAAAGCAAATATGGATCTAACAAATGAAGAAGTAGATAGTTTGATGGAAGAACTATTAAAACTACCAAATCCATTTACCTGCCCACATGGAAGACCAACTGCGATAAAAATGGATAAAAATGATATGGAAAAGAAATTTGCAAGAAGAAAATAATAATTACTATATGGAAAAGATATATTCTAAACATTAATAAGATAGGAGACAAAAATGTTATTAATATTAACAATATCAATAATTATATATATTATTGCTGGAGTTATGATTTATCATAATATATACAATTATGATAAGTTAAACAAAATAAAGCTAATAACAATTGGATTTATTTCAACTCTTATTATAACAGTAATTATATGTTTTATAAGTACAAGTGGAATAGCTGCAAATGCTAAACATATTAGTGTTGCAAGAAATACAGCTATATTAATATTTGCACCTATTAATGCAATAATATCATTACCATATATATATAATGCATTAAATAAATATAAAGATAAAAGAGTTGATGAAATTCGGTTTAAAAAAGAGAATTTTAATATTTTCTATAATCTTGATTCTTATAGTTATATTTGAAGTGGGATATATTAAAGATTTTGAAATGGGATTAATAAGTAGTGCAATAAATAATAAATAAAAAAAGTTTGAGGTGAGTAACTAAAAGTGAAAAGTGAAGAGTTAATGATACAGAAATCTTCAAAGTTTATAAAGCCAAAAGTAATTGTTATATGTGGACCAACAGCATCACGGAAAAACTGCACTATCAATTGAACTAGCAAAACAAATTAATGGTGAAATAGTATCAGCAGATTCAATGCAAATATATAAAGATATGGATATTGGAAGTGCAAAACCAACGAAAGAAGAAATGGGAGATATTAAACACTATATGATAGATTTTGTAGCTCCAGATGAAAGATACAGTGTAGCAGACTATAAAAAAGAGGCCTCAAAAGCTATAGAAGAAATATTAGAAAAAGGAAAAACACCTATTGTAGTAGGAGGCACAGGGTTATATGTCGATTCTTTAATTTATGGAATAGAATATCAAGATATAAAATTTGATGAAGAATATAGAAACAAACTAGAACAGATTGCAGAAAAAGAAGGCTTAGAAAATTTATATAATAGAGCAAAAGAAATTGATGAAGAAGCAACAAAAAATATAAGTAAAAATGATAAAAAAAGAATTATTAGAATATTAGAAATATATAAAGCTACAGGAAAAACAAAAACAGAACAAGAAATAGCATCAAGAAAAAACGAAGTACCATATGACTATAGAGTTTTTGCACTAAATATGGATAGGGAGATTTTATATGACATAATAAATAGAAGAGTGGATATTATGGTAGAACAAGGACTTATAGAAGAAGTTAAAAATATATGTAAAAAATATAAGAAATATCCAACAGCGATGCAGGGTTTAGGATATAAAGAAATAAAGGAATATCTTGAGGGAATACTAACAAAAGAAGCAGCAATAGAGAAAATAAAACTTGAAACAAGAAGATATGCAAAAAGGCAACTAACTTGGTTTAGAAAAAATAAGCAAACTATATGGTTAGATGCAAGTGGTGATAGGCAAAATAATATTAATATTATTTTGGAGGGAATAAATTGAAAGAAATGAGTAAAATTAATAGTAAAGTAACTCCTAAGAAAAATATGAAAAAAGTGGTGGTTTGCTATATTATAGGGCTAATAATATTGGTATATTTCGTTTATGCAATTATTCAACTTATAAAACACCCAACAGAAGTTTTTATGATCGAAAATGGTGGATTATCTGAAGAAGAAAGTGCAGTAGGTTATGTTATAAGAAATGAAACAATAGTACAAGGTAATAACTATAAAAATGGAATGGTACAAATAAAAACAGAAGGAGAAAGGGTAGCAAAAGGAGATTCTATATATAGATATTATAGCAATAATGAAGAAAGTTTAGTAAAAAAGATAGAAGAATTAGATTTAAAAATACAAGATGCAATGGAAAATGAAAACAACTTATTTTCTAGTGATACAAAACTTTTAGAAAATCAAATTAGTCAAAAACTAAATGAAGCATCAAATTTGAAAGATATTCAAAAAATATTAGAATATAAAAAAGATATAAATACGAAAATAACAAAAAAAGCAAAAATAGCAGGAGAACTAAGCCCTCAAGGTTCATATATAAGAAAATTAATTGAAGAAAGAAGTTCTTATGAGAACAGTCTAAATTCAGGAGCTGAATATATAACTGCAGAGTCAAGCGGAATTGTATCATATAGAGTAGATGGATTAGAAAGTATATTGACAAAAGAAAGCTTTTCTACATTAAACAAAAAATTCTTAGAAGATTTAAAACTAAAGACAGGCGAAATTGTTGCAACAAGCAACGAAAATGGTAAAATAATAGATAATTTTGAAGCTTATATAGCAACATCACTTGAATCACAAAAATCAAAAGAAGCTAAACTAGGAGATAGCGTAAGTTTGAGATTATCAAATTCTCAAGTAATAACTGCGAAAATAGAATATATTGTAGAAGAAGAAAACTCTCGATTACTTATATTCAAAATTACTAATGGATTAGAATTATTAGCCAATTATAGAAAAATAACCTTTGATATCATTTGGTGGAGTTATAGTGGTTTGAAAGTTCCAAATGATGCATTAATTAAAGAAACAGCACCAGCAGGAGGAACTTTAGAAGGACAAGAGGTTTATTACATAGTTAGAAATAGAATGGGATATACAGATAAAATACTAATAAAAGTATTAAAACAAAATGAAGCGTATTCTATAATTTCAAATTATACAAATGAAGAATTAAGAGATAAAATGGGGTATACAGACAAAGAATTAAAACAAGTAAAAACTATAGTATTACATGATGAAATTTTGCTTAATCCAAAAACATAATATTACAAAAATATTACAAAGTTGTTAAGAATAAATTACAATACAAAAAGGTATTGACTTTTACTATAAAAAGTAAGATACTATTAACGAATACCAAGGAGAAATATAGGGAGGTTTTATAAATGGCAGGAGCTGTAATGAATAAAATTTGGGATTTTTTAGGAATGGAAAGTGCAGAAGAAGAGGAAGAATTAGAAGATAAAGCATATGATTATGATTACGAAGAAGAGGAAGAACCAGAAGCAGAAGGAATAAATAAAATATTTGGTAGAAGACCAAAAGTTGTAAATATGCCACAAACTCAAAGTATTAAAATGGTAATATCTCAACCAACTACTTTTGAGCAATCAGAAGAAATCTGTAATTATTTAAAAGAAAGAAAATCTGTTATAGTTAATCTTGAATATGTAAACAAAGATGTTGCAAGAAGAATAGTTGATTTTATTAGCGGAGCCGTTCATGCGTTAGATGGACATATCCAAAAAATATCTAATTCAATATTCCTAATTGCTCCAACTAATTATGAAATCTCTAATGAAATGGCAAGAGAAGAAATAAAAAATAGATTATCAGTATCATGGTTAAAAAATAATTAGAATATTATAAAATCGGATGTTAATTTATTTGGAGAAAATCCATTAAATGATTATGCGTCCGTTTTTTAATAAATAGAAGATCTTTTTTAAACTATAAAAGAAATGAGGAGAGTTTATGATAACACCACTAGAAATAGAAAATAAAAAATTTTCAAAACAAATGGTTAACGGATATAATGTAGAAGAAGTAGATGAATTTTTAGATTTAATAACAGCCGATTATGAAAAAATGTACAAAGAAAATACAGAATCTAGAGATAAAATTGAACAATTAAATGAAGATATAGCACATTACAAAACTATAGAAAGTACTTTACAAAGTACACTATTAATGGCACAATCTACTGCAGAAGAAGTAAAAAATGTTGCAAAACAACAAGCAGAACAAATTATTATAGATGCAAAAAACTCTGCACAAAGTGAAGCCATAAGATTAGAACAAGAAATCATGGTAAAGAGAAAAGAATTAGAAGATGCACAAAAACAATTTGATGTTTATAAAGCAAAAATGGAATCTTTACTTATTTCACAATTAGAAATGTTAAAAGAAATTAATAAAGAATAATACAAAAGAAAATATAAAGACATAGTAGTGTCTTTATATTTTTTTATAGAATTATTATCTGTTACAAATTTGTTAAATGTATATTACAATTCTATTATTACTATTGACTTATTAGGAAAAAAGAATAAAATAGATATATCATAGGAAGGTATAGAATGAGAGTAATTAGTGGAACTGCGAGAGGAACTAATTTAGAAACACTCGAAGGGAATAATACAAGACCTACTCTTGATAGAGTTAAAGAAGCATTATTTAATATTATACAATGTGATATAGTAGATGCGAAGGTTTTGGATTTATTTGCTGGAAGTGGAGCATTGGGAATTGAAGCTTTAAGTAGAGGAGCAAAAACTTGCATAATGTGCGATAAATCTTATGAGGCAATACAGATTATTAATAAGAACATAAAAAAGACACATTTAGAAGGAAAAGCTAAGGTTATAAAGAATGATTATAAAAAAGCATTAGAATTGTTACAAGGACAAAAATTTGATGTAATATTTATTGATCCACCATATGCTTTGGATATTGCAGTAAATAGTATTAAAGCTATTATTGAATTTAATTTATTAGCAGATGATGGTATTATTATTCTAGAAACTGATAATGAAAAAAGAGAATTAGAAAATTTAAATAAAGTAAACGTTAATGTATATGATTTAAGAAAATATGGAAGAGTTAATCTTATATTCTTGAATCGAAAGGGGTAAAAAATGGAAATATTTACACTATTAGAAACTTTAGAAGAAGAATTAGAAAAAAGCAAAACAATACCATTTTCAGGTAAGGGTATTGTAGATAAAGAAGCTTTTTTAGATATTATTAAAGAAATAAGAATAAAACTTCCAGATGAACTAAAACAAGCTAAATGGGTTAAAGAAGAAAGAGCAAGAATACTTGCAGAAGCTCGGAAAAGAAGCAGAAGATATTGTAAAAGAAGCAGAAAATAGAATTATATCTATGATAGATGAACACGAGATTACAAGGAAAGCATATGAACAAAAAGCTCAAATAATTGAAACAGCAAATGAAATGTCTAGAGAAATATCAAAAGGTACAAAAGATTATGCTGACAATCTTCTAGAAAAAATCGAAGTTGTTTTAGAAGATGCTCTAAAAACAGTTCAAAATAATAGAAAAGAATTAAAATAAATCTAATGTCAGAAATCGGAAAAGTAAAAGGTCATAGGTAAGACCTGCCGATTTCTGCTTTTTTTAGGAAGGAATAATTGCATTTCTAATACATATTAAAGTAGAAAGGATGAAATAATAAATGGCAAAAGCAAAAAGAAAGAAAACTGTGGCAAAAAAAAATAGTAGAAAAAAACAAAATAGAGTAGACATAGATTTAGCAGTAGTATCTATGATTATTATTAGTATATTACTAGTAGTATTAATATATACAAGCTCAGGATATATAGGAAAAACACTAAGTCCATTACTAGGGGGAATTATAGGGTGGATGAAATATATATTACCAATTGGAACTTTTGCAATTGCAATAAATTTAGCTTGTGAAAAAAAGGAAACATTATCACCTAAATTAGTACAATATGGAATATTTTTAATGTGTATTGCAGTTATAATGTTTGTATATCAATTGTCAGTAGGAAACATAGATATAAATGCAGAATTTGGATCCATTTTAAAACAAAGCTATGAATTAGGACAAAAAAACATTGGTGGTGGAGTAGCTGGAGCAACACTCGGTTTACCAATGGTTAGTTTACTAGGAACTACAGGGGCAATAATTCTTTCAATAGGGATTGCAATTTTAGTGCTAATATTTATGTTTGGAATTCATCCTGCAAAATATATTACAAATGCAGTAGAAAGTATGGAAGAGAGAAAAGAAGAAAGAAAACAGAGAAGATTAGAAGAAGATGAATATGAAGAAACCTATGAAAATGTAGTTGAAGATAAACCTAAAAAGATGAACAAAAAAGAGATAAAGAAAAGTCGTGGAAAAGAATCAATTGATATTCCGCTAGATGATGATCAAATAACAATAAATTTAAATGATAAACAAGAAAAATTAAAGAAATATGACCATAGTGAAGACGATTTACTTCCTTTAGGTATGAAAGATAAAAAGAGACCATCTCCAAATGAGATAGAAGCAAATCTATTTAAAACAGAAGAACCAGTAAAAGAAGATAAAAGTAAAGAAGTATTACAACTAGAACATGCTTTAACAGTAGAAGATGAACATTATGAATTTCCTCCAATTGAATTATTAAGTGAAGGTGAAGGAAGAAGTCTAAGGGGTGGAAAAAAAGCTATAGCAGACAATGCTACAAAGCTTCAAAAAACCTTATATAGTTTTGGAGTATCAGCAAAAGTAGAAAATGTATCAGTTGGACCTGCTATTACAAGATATGAATTAAAACCAGCAGAAGGTGTAAGAGTAAGTAAAATTGCAAATTTAGCAGATGATATAGCACTAAATCTTGCAGCAGCTTCTATTCGTATAGAAGCACCTATACCTGGGAAACAAGCAGTAGGAATAGAAGTGCCAAATACAGAAACAGAAATGGTACATTTAAGAGATATATTACAAACCAATAGTTTTGTAGATAATAAATCAAAACTTTCATTTGCACTTGGAAAAGATGTTGCAGGAAATGAAGTTGTAACAGATATTGCAAAAATGCCACACGTGCTTATCGCAGGCTCAACAGGATCTGGAAAAAGTGTATGTATAAATACTTTAATAACAAGCATCATATATAAAGCAAAGCCAAGTGAAGTAAAACTATTAATGGTAGATCCTAAGGTAGTTGAACTATCTGTATATAATGGAATACCACACTTACTTATTCCTGTTGTAACAGACCCTAAAAAAGCTGCAGGAGCATTATCTTGGGCAGTACAAGAAATGGTTAATAGATATAGTCTGTTTGCGACTAAGGGAGTTAGAGATATTAATGGTTATAATGAGGCTATAGAAAAAGAAGGGTCAGCTGAAAAATTACCACAGATAGTAATAATTATAGACGAACTTGCAGATCTTATGATGGTAGCAGCAAAAGATGTTGAAGATGCTATTTGTAGATTAGCACAAATGGCAAGAGCAGCAGGAATGCACCTGGTTATTGCAACACAAAGGCCATCTGTAGATGTTATCACAGGTATAATTAAGGCTAATATTCCTTCAAGAATTGCCTTTGCTGTATCTTCACAGGTAGACTCAAGAACAATACTTGATATGGTGGGTGCAGAGAAACTTTTAGGTAAAGGAGATATGCTATTTTATCCTTCTGGTGCACCAAAACCTACAAGATTACAGGGTGCATTTGTATCTGACAAAGAAGTAGAAAAAATAGTTGATTTCCTAAAATCTAATGGAGAAGTACAGTATAGTGAAGATATAATAGAATCAATAGAAAAGGCAAATTCAACAGATAAAGAATTAGAAAGAGAAGACTGTGATGATGATACAGATCCATTTTTAAATGATGCAATTGAAACAGTAATAGAAACAGGACAGGCATCGACTTCATTTATACAAAGAAGATTTAAAGTTGGATATGCCAGAGCTGGTCGTATTATTGATCAAATGGAAGAAAGAGGCGTTATTTCAGGATATCAAGGTAGTAAACCTAGAGAAGTGCTAATGAGTAAGGAAAGATGGCAAGAACTTAATATGACAAAAACACCTACTGAAGAGTAGTATATAAAATGGTGTAAATATATTACTAAACAGAAATGTGTTGTTTAAATTGAATAATGAAAAGTGAAGAGTTTTAAAAACTTCGCTTTGGGAAAGGAGAAGAAATATGAACACAGAAAAATTATTTTCAAAATTTAATTCTAGAGATTATAATAATCAATTAGAAAAAATACTTGAAAATAAAGATTTTTCTGTAGATGTAAAAAATCTTCTCCTTTCTATGTTATATAAAATTGAAAATGCTTATGAAGATTATAGGACAGTCAAAAGAATTGTTGATGATAAGAAGATTTACATTGAAGATATCTTAAGAATTATTAAAGAAAAGTGTGAAAAGATTATTATTGTAGAAGATGGTAAAGATGAAGTACAAGAATTCGAGAAAGGGAGCAAATTTTTTGTAAATAAACTAGAAAATACTATTTATTTAATGTATCCAAATGAGAGCTTACTTTTATATACTCTATATAAAATTGATGACAAGCAAATATTTCTAGATGAAAAATATAATCTAATTAGAAATGCTCTATCGGAGCTTATAAATACAGGAGAAAATATTAACAATATAGAAGTATTACGTGATTTTAATGGATGGAATTGGAATACATTAAATAAAGAGATACCAGAAATCACTACAAATCTTATTTATCAAAATCTAATATATTTATTAGGAATTGATTTTATAAAAAACTTAGTTCATACAGAAGAAGTAATTGATTATATAAAATTAACAGAAGATAAATTAATTAAAGATTATGGTAAAGATTATACAAATAAAATACTAAATTTAATTTATAAAATTTCTATTATTATTTGTATTCAAAAAAATGAAGTAGAAAAAAAACGTTTATTAGATGAAAAAGAAATTTTACAAAAAGAATTAGAAAGGCTACAAGATAAGACATTATTGTTAAACGAGATATCTACTATAAAAAAACAAGCCTTAAATAAAATAAATGATATAGATAAAATACTAAATGATAAAAAATTATTAGAAGAAGAATACAATAAAAGAAATGAAAAAAGAGCTATGTACAATAAAATTTTTAGTATAAGCCATTTAACAGAAATTTTAAATAAAGAAAGAAAAAAAGAACTCCAAACAATAGAAGAAAATAACAAATTTTTAGATCCTAAATATTATATACAAACAAAAGATAATTTAGAAAAACAGTTGGAATTACTAGAAGACATAGATGGAACAAAGCAAGAAAAAAATAAATTTAAATATCTAGTAAAATTACAAAAGGCATTTATAAAATGTTTTGAAATGAAAATAGAAAAGGCAAAAGAAAAAGAAGAAATAGTAAATTTATTATATATGCTAAGATATTATAATTTAATTTATATTACAGAAACAGAACAAATAAAAGATTTAAAACAATTAAAAGAAGAACTAGAAACTTTAGAAAAGTTATTAATAAAAAAAGCATATGATTTAAAAGTACTTAACATTATAACAAATGAAGAAAATACAAACAATGAAATTATAATGAATATTTTAAAAACAAAAATTATTTCTTTAGAAAATGTAGGAGTTGAACTAAAACAAAATGAAGAAAGCTTGAGAGCCAATATATATGATGGAGATGTTTTTGAAAAAAGTATTAATATATCAACATTTGATAAGAAAAAAATTGTAATGAAATTTGGAAAGCTTACAAGAATATTTAAAAATAATTAGAAAGGAAGGAAACTCTATGAAAATAACATTTTTAGGAGCAGCAAAAACTGTAACAGGTTCAAACTTCTTAGTTGAAGCAGCAGGAAAAAAATTTTTAGTAGACTGTGGAATGTATCAAGGAAAAGCAACAGAAGAAAAAGAAAATGAAGATCCATTTTTATTTGAGGTATCAAGTATTGATTTTATGCTACTAACTCATGCACATATAGATCATTCAGGAAGAATACCAAAACTATATAATGAGGGATATAGAAATCCAATATATGCAACAAAAGCAACCTGTGACCTTTGTACTATTATGATACCAGATAGTGGACATATTCAAGAAATGGAAATAGAATGGAGAAACAAAAAAAGAAAGAGAGAAGGAAAAAAAGAACTTCCTCCATTATATACAGCAGAACAAGCAACTAAATCATTAGAGCTATTTAGAGGTGTAAAATATGACGAAATAATTGAAATAGATGAAAATATAAAAGTAAGATTTAATGATGCAGGTCATATGCTTGGTTCAAGTATTATAGAAGTATGGGTAACTGAAAATGGAAAAACAGAAAAAGCAGTATTTACAGGAGACTTAGGAAATAATGATATTCCACTTTTAGCATCACCAACAATGATTGAATCGGCAGATTATTTAGTAATGGAATCAACCTATGGAAGTAGATTACATATGAGAAATGATGATAAAGCAGAAATGTTTTTAAACATAGTATCTGAAACACTAGATAAAGGTGGAACAGTTGTAATTCCTTCATTTGCAGTAGGTAGAACTCAAGAAATTGTATATGAACTAAATAAATTAAAGGAAAATACAGAGGATGAAGAATTTATTAAAAAATATAAAACCTTAATGAGTGTACCAGTTTTTGTAGATAGTCCACTTGCAATATCTGCAACTGAGATTTTTAGAGAAAATATGGATTTATTTGATGATGATGTAAAAGAAGAAATGGAAAAAGGAGATAATCCACTAGAATTTCCAGGCTTACAATTTACAAAAACTGCAGATGAATCAAAAGCATTAAATGAAATGAATAAATCTTCAATAATTATTTCTGCAAGTGGAATGTGTGAAGTAGGACGTATAAAACATCATTTAAAACATAACTTATGGAATCCAAACAGTACAATATTGTTTGTTGGATATCAAGCACCAGGCACTTTAGGAAGTAAACTTGTAAATGGAGAAAAAAAGGTAAAAATATTTGGAGAAGAGATATCTGTAAATGCAAGAATTGAATATATTGAAGGATATTCAGGGCATGCAGACCAAGAATGGTTACTAAATTTTATATATTCTTTTATAAAGAAACCAAAACATATCTTCTTAGTACATGGTGAAGAAGAATCTCAAAATGTATTAAAAGAAAAAATACTAGAAACAACAGGAATACCAGTAACAATACCAGACTTTGGAGAAACTTATGAATTGAAGGATGAAATAAAAGTAACCAATAGGATAGAACTTCCAACAAGATATAAACCAGTAAGACTAGAAGTTTTAGAAAGAATGCAAAAGCTAAAAGATGAAGTTAGTGACATGACAGAAATTATAAAAGAAGAAATTATCCGGAGAAAAAGCAAAAGATGCAGAAGTAGCTTCTATAAATGAAAAGATAAAAGAATTAGAAGCACAAATAGTAAGAATTTTAGAGGGATAAAATAAAACCCCTGCTTCTTAGAAGCGGGGGAAAATAGAAAGCTGTTGACAAAATTTTGACAGGTTCTAAGTCAAAATGATATAACTAGTTCCATGTTAAATTTTACTTTCTATTTTTTTTATTCAGTTTTTTTGTGCAAGGAAATGGTGAGATTTTAAAGGTTAATCACCAACTTTAAGTATGTTATTCTATACTTCTGTACAATCCTATGAACAAATGAACAATTCATAGTAATAATATAACATAATATTAGAACAAAGTCAACATAAAGAGGAGAAATAAGTAAAATGAAAACAAAGTATTATAATGATGCAATAATAGGAAATAAACAGATGGTAGCAAGTTTCACAAAAAATGGTGAATTATTAAGGTTATATTATAAGTCACCAGATTATAAGCAATTTATTGACTACTTATATGCAGGTCTTAAAATAAATGATTCGGGGCTTGTAAATTTACATGATGATATTAATAATCAATATAAGCAATATTATACTGAAAACACAAATATATTAAATACAGAAATTAAAAATACATATTTCAATTTAAAAATTAAACAGTTAGATTTTATTCCAATTAAAGAAAATGTATTAGTAAAAAAATATAAATTCATTAATGAAAATAATATTGATTTAGATGTTAAGTTCTTATTACATTCAAAGTTACTTTCAAACGAAAATAACTTTGTAAGTGCAAAAGTAATAAAACAAGGAATGCTTCAATATACACATGATTATTCATTTGTAGTAGCATCTAAAAAAACTAAATTGTATAGTCATCAAATAAATGATACAAGCAATAATATTGCTTCAGGAGTAATTAATGATAAAGATTACATAGGAATGTCACATGATTCAAGTATTAGTTTTGATATTGGAGTTATAAAACCAAATGAAGAAAAAACTCTTGAAATATTCATCTGGATAAATGAAAATAATGAAAACTACAAAATAGATGAAATAGAAAATGAAGTTGATAAAATAAGAAAAATTGATTTTGATAAAGAACTTTTAAATACAAAGAAATATTGGAACAAATATGTAAAAGACCATACTACAATAGAATTAAAAGAAAAAACTGATGGGGAAAGAAAAATAAAAAATATATACACAAGAACAATATTACTATATCCACTTCTTACCAATGATACAACTGGGGGCATAGCTGCAAGTGTAGAAATAGATGAAGCTTTAACTACTTGTGGTAGATATTCTTATTGTTGGCCAAGAGATGCTGTATTTATCACAAAAGCACTAGATATTTTAAATATGGAAAAAGAGACAGAAAAATTTTATAAGAACTTCTGTAAAAATACTCAAAGCAAATCAGGAATGTGGGAACAACGTTTTTACACAGATGGAAGATTAGCACCTTGTTGGGGATATCAAATAGATGAAACTGCAAGTGTTGTATATGGAGCATATAATCATTATGAAAAAACAAAAAATGAAAAATTTTTAAAAGATACATATAAAATGTGTGAAAAAGCCGTACATTTTCTAGAAAAATATATAGCACAAATTATGGATATAAAAGAAGAAGAGGATATAGTAAAAAAAGAATTAGAAGAAGAATATAAAGAAAAGTTAGATAAAATACCAGTAAGTTATGATTTATGGGAAATGCATGAAGGAGTAAGTCTATATTCAATAGCCAGTATATATGCAGCGTACGAGGCTATGCTTAAGATATATGAAGTGATAGAAAAAGATACAGCTGGTGCAGGAATTAGACTAAAACAAGAAAGTATAATAAGACATAAAAGGATAATCCAAAGACAATTAGAAATAATGAAAAAATATGTACTAGAAAATTTATATGATGAAAATTCGAAAACCTTTGTAAGAAATGTAGAAGATAGATTAATGGATATAAGTATATTAGGGGTAGCTTATCCGTTTAATATGTTTACCAGTAAAGAAAAAAAGGTTGTAAATACAGTAGAAAAAATAAACTTAACTTTACGTACATATACAGGGGGATATAAAAGATTTGAAGGTGACCATTATAGAAATGGTAACCCTTGGGTAATTGCAACACTTTGGATGGCATTATATTATATAGAAGTTAAAAAATTTAAAGAAGCAAAAGAATGCTTTAATTTTGCAATAAATTCTAGTACAGAACATGGATTTTTAGCAGAACAAGTAGATAATAATACAATGACTGGAAACTGGGTAATAGGACTTGGTTGGAGCCATGCAATGTTTATTTTAGTATTAGAGAAATTAATGGGGAAATAATATTTATAGTGTAAAAAATTAGTAAGCAAAAAAGGTTTACTAATTTTTTGTATTATTTTTCTTTAATTGACATAACCTAAAAATTGGATTATAATGGTTGTTGTATTACAATAAAGTAGTAGGTAGTATATTCTGACTCAAAGTTAAGGAGGAAAATTATGAGACGGAGAAAAGAAACTAAAGTAAGAAGAACGTGGCAGGAAAAACAAAAAGACTGGCTGAAGTATTGGAGTCTTAACAGGGGATTGCTAGCAATAGCAATATGGTTGTGGCTGATAGTTCTTGCTTGGTTGTTGTCAAGCTTCTTGATTGCGCCGCGTATATACAAGCAACATGAAGCTGAGGCCAAAGAGCTGGAAAGCCAGATGGATTTTTTGGAACTTATAAAAGAGGAAGCCAGAAGCCAGAAAGGACAGTCAAAGTGGGAGAGGAAAACAGAAGGATTAATAATACCCAAAGACTTCAAAATACATATAAAGTCCTCAAAATATAGAGTGACTTTAATAGTGCATTTTGTAAGGCGAGAGGGTAAAATGACAGTACACTGCATAACCAATGATGTTACATTAAGTACTGTTAAGGATTTTATCGGGTGTATGGTCATAATCATGTTTATATTATTGATATTGACTATACCAATCTATTATTTCCTTTGTTTTTTGATCTTCTTATTCACAGAAGGAATGTCTCGGATACAAAGGCGGAGGAAACCTTAGGGTTTCTTCCGCATATTTTATGCGACAAACACACGAAAAAATGTTTGCACATTTTTGAAAATCTATTGACATTTTGTAGCACAACTTATATAATGACTTTGAAATTAAGAAGAGCAGAATGTGGTTGCCATCTCTTATACATATGATAAGGAGGTGGTGTGTATGATAGAACAAGCATTATTAAGTATTATTATACATCTTTTTGTTGGGCTTATCATAACCGTTGCCTTAATTATTGCAATCGTTGTAATTATGTGCAAAGAATAAAAAACAGCCTCATCTCTGCATTGCCATAGAGATGAGGCTTAAATTAAATCCATTTGGCAACCACATTTTGTGGCTTCTTATTTTCTAAATATATTATAATGCTAATAAAAAAGTTTGTCAATAAAAAGGAGAAAATTATGGCTAAGGATAAAACGGTATTTGTATGTAGTAATTGTGGATATGAATCACCTAAATGGATGGGAAAATGCCCACGGATGCAATGAATGGAATAGTTTTTATGAAGAAAAATTAGTAAAATCTACTGGAACAAAATATGAAAAGAAAAAAGATGTAACCCCTACTGTTTTAAATGAATTAGAAGGAAAAGCTGTTATAAGAAATTCATGCCGGATTTTTAGAACTTGATAGAGTTTTAGGTGGAGGAATTGTTAAGGGATCACTTGTACTTCTGGGAGGAGAACCTGGAATTGGAAAATCTACTCTAATTCTTCAAATTTGTGATAAAATAAAAGGAGAGGGTAAGGTATTATATGTTTCAGGAGAAGAGTCTGCAGAACAAATAAAAATAAGAGCAGATAGGCTTGGAATAAATAATAAAGATATTTTATTCTTAGGAGAAACAGATATTAGCTTAATAGAAGAAGCAATTATAAAGATAAATCCAAAACTTGTAATAATAGATTCAATTCAAACTATGTATTCAGATGAAATAACATCTGCACCAGGAAGTGTTAGCCAAGTTCGTGAAATAACAGCTAAAATAATGAGAATTTGTAAAGAAAAAGGGGTTACTACAATAATAATAGGTCATGTTACAAAAGATGGAAATATTGCAGGGCCAAGAGTTTTGGAACATATGGTAGATACAGTGCTATATTTAGAAGGAGAAAGATATTTTTCATATAGAATATTAAGAGGAGTAAAAAATAGATTTGGTTCAACCAACGAAATTGGAATGTTTGAAATGCAAGATAAAGGAATGGTAGAAATTACTAATCCATCTTCTATTCTAATTTCTGAAAGAGAAGATAATCCTCCAGGTTCAATTATTGTTGCAACAATGGAAGGAACAAGACCATTACTTATAGAAATACAAAGTTTAACAACACCTAGTGTATTTGGTATGCCACGTAGAACTGCAAATGGAATGGATTATAATAGATTAACTGTATTAATTGCTGTATTAGAAAAGAAAGTGGGACTACCACTTGGAAACCAAGATGTATATATAAATGTAGTTGGAGGAATAAAACTAAATGAACCAGCAATAGACTTAGCAGTAGTACTTTCAGCAGCATCAAGTTATAAAAATAAACCAATACCAAATGGATATGTTGCAATTGGGGAGGTAGGCTTAACAGGAGAAATAAGAAGTGTTAATCTAATTGAAAAAAGAATAAAAGAAGCTGAAAAATTAGGCTTCAAATGTTGTATAATTCCAGAAAGTAACAAAAAACTATTGAAAGAAGACTATAAATTAGATATAATAGGCGTAACTGATATAAATGACGCTATGAGAAAAATTGGCTTAAAATAAAGAGAAAGGGTGTTGCAAGTGAGACTAGACAAAGAAGTAAATACTATAGAAATACTAAAGTTAATCGCACCTGGAACAGACATAAGGGAAGGATTAGAAAACATACTAAAGGCAAAGACTGGCGCATTAATAGTAATAGGAGATTCAAAAGAAGTATTAGATATAGTAGACGGTGGATTTAGCATAAATGAAGAATATACCTCTTCAAGATTATATGAACTTGCAAAAATGGATGGAGCAATTGTTCTTAGTAAGGATTTAAAAAGGATTTTGTTTGCAAATGCACAATTAATACCAAATGCAGGAATTGCAACAAAAGAAACAGGGACAAGACATAGAACAGCAGAACGTACAGCAAAACAAACTAAAGAACTTGTTATAAGTATTTCACAAAGAAGAAATATAATCACAGTATTTAAAGGTGATTTTAGATATGTTATAGAAGATACATCAAAAATTCTTACAAAAGCAAATCAAGCATTACAAACAGTAGAAAAATATAAAAAAGTATTTGATAGTAAATTAAGTATTCTAAATGAATATGAATTTAATGATATAGTTACATTAGATAATGTAATAACAGCAATTCAAAGAGCTGAAATGGTTATGAAAATGGTAGTAGAAGTCGAAAGAGATATAAGCGAATTAGGAGAAGAAGGAAGACTTGTACAGATGCAATTAGAAGAATTAATCGGTGGGCTTGAAAAAGAAGAACTATTAATTATAAAAGATTATATGGTACCAGGAAAGAGACGTACACCAGAGAAGATATTAGAAGAAGTAATGAATTTAGAATATGAAGATTTAATGAATTCACTAGTTATAGCAAAAGCTTTGGGATACGAAATATTTGATAATTACGAAGAAGTGGGAGTATACACTAAGGGATATAGAATATTAGATAAAATACCAAGAATGCCAAATAACATTGTTGAAAACTTAATAAAGAAATTTAAATCTTTACAACATATAATATCAGCAGATATACCAGAACTTGATGATGTAGATGGAATTGGAGAAGTAAGGGCACGTACAATTAAACAATCATTAAAAAGAATGCAAGAACAATTTGTATTTGATAATCTAATGATATAATATTAAAAATCGTATTGCAAAAGAAGAAGGTGAAAATATTTGAAAAATCAAAAGGGAATTACCCTAATAACATTAGTAATAACTATTGTGATATTGATTATAATAACAGGAGTAGTCACATATAATGGACTAGAAGCTGTTAATACTTCACAAAAAACAGCTTTTATATCTGAACTAGAAATGATACAAGCTAAAGTAAATGTGATTTATGAAGAAAGAAAAGCAAGTACTGAAAAGATAGAATATTATAATTTAATTGGACAAGACCTATCCAATATAGATCAAGCACGTATAAATGAAGCGTTGGGGCAAACCAGTAAAGAGGGTTTTAAGTTCTTTAATTCAGGTGATTTAAAAGACTTAGATTTAGATAATATAAATCAAGAAGTTTTAATAAATTATGATACAAGAGAAGTAGTAAGCTTAAATGGGTTTGAAATAGAAGGAATAAGGTATTATAAACTAAAAGATATACCAAATTATTTAGGGTATAATGTAGAATATACAAATTCAAATAATAAAGCTCCAGAATTTACAGTTTTAAAAACAAAATTAAATGATAATGAGTATAGACTTACAATAAAAGACATAGTGTATAATAGTAATGTGAATGGTGGAACAGTAAGTTATAAATTGCATAGTGATACAAATTGGATATTAAATGGAAAAAATACAAGCTTTATTATAAAAAAACCAGGATTATATGATATAAAATTTACAGATACGGCAGGAAATAGTACAATAGTACAAGAATGGATATATGTAGAAAATGGGTTAATATGCCATTTAGATGGAGAAAATAATACAGGGAATGGGCATAATGGAACTACTACTATATGGAAAGACTTAACTGGTAATGGATTTGATGCAAATTTAACAGGGCTTTCTAATACAGATGCAAGTGGTTTTACAGATAAGGCATTACTACTAGATGGAATAGATGATTATGGTACTATACAAAATTTAAAATTATCAAAGTATAATGATATTACAATATGTTCGACATATAAAGTATTAACTCTACCAACAGACCAACAAAATATAGCTATATTATGTTCTAATACATCAAGCAGAGGAAGAATTTTTTTTGGATATGGAATGATAAATAAAATGGCAATAAATTTTAGGGATCCAGATACATGGTTATGGGAAACAAAAGATTCACTTAATTTACAAAACATAAACCATATTAGTGCAACATTCAAAGCACAAAACAATAATAAATTCAATCAAATATTTGTAAATACACAATTATATGTAAAAGATAATACAATAATGGAAGATATATGGAATAATGATGATATTACTATAGGAAGAGCTTTTGGAGGAAGTTATATAACAAGACATCCTTTATCTAATAGTGAAATAAATAATATTATGATATACAATAGAGCATTAACAGACGAGGAAATAAAAATAAATTATGAAATAGATAAATATCGTTTTGGTATAACAGAATAGTATTTTAGGAGGAATTATAATGAAAACAAAAACAATAATTACAATAATAGCTATTATATTGGTAATAGCGCTTATAGGTTGGTTATGTTATGGATATTATGAAAAATTTGCAAAAGAGGTACAAAATCCAATTGCAACCATGGAAATAGAGGGCTATGGAGAAGTAAAAATAGAATTATATCCTGAATTTGCACCAAATACAGTTGCAAATTTTATAAGACTGGCTAATCGTGGATTTTATGATGGATTAACTTTTCATAGAACAATACCAGATTTTATGATTCAAGGTGGAGATAAAAATGGTAATGGTAGTGGTTCACCTAGTTTAAGTGATATTAAGGATGACGTAGTAGTAGATAAGGAGTATTCTATAAAAGGTGAATTTATAGCAAATGGATATAATAAAAATACAATAAGACATGAAGAAGGAGTTATATCAATGGCAAGAGGAGACTATTCAGCATATGGATATGTTGAAGAAGGATATAATTCAGCTGGTTCACAATTTTTTATAATGACAAAAAACACATCTACATTAAATGGTTTATATGCAGCGTTTGGAAAAGTAATAGAAGGAATGGACGTAATTCATAATATTGAAAATGTTGAAGTAGTAACAAGAGATTCTAGTGAGACAGATGCTGATAAACCAGTGAACCCACCAGTAATTAAAAGTATTAGAGTAGAAACCTATGGAATAGATTATGGGATTCCAGAAACTGTAGATCCCTTTAATTTAAGTCAATTATTTAATCAATAATGAATTATTAGTATATTTTTTATATAAATACTAAACAAATAAACAGATATATTTAAAAAGCAAAATCAGTGGATAGAAATCCGCTGATTTTTTCCACTGATTTTGCGATTGGTAAGGATTAAAATGGCATTCCACCAGTTTAATCAGCAATCGATGTAACGAGCTTTTAAAGATTGCAGAAGAGAGCAAAACCTCTCTACATAAGACATAAAGGAAGCCGGGCAGTGATCCAAGTAGAAATCTTCCCAGTATCCAGGTTCACAGAGGCATGAAACGATAAAGCCCAAATCCACAGTATCATCTATATTCAGGAAAAACTGTATTTCATCATAGGTTTTCCTGTCAAGAGTAGTGGATTCAGCCAGATCGATTTCTAACCGGCTGAGAACGGATTGCTTTAACTCTGCCACTTCCCTGTTCTTTTGCTCGATAAGCCGAGACAAATCTTCAATACCCATCATAGTGTTATGCTCCTTTCCTGCTAAATACAAAACTATACGTCAATATAATTATACAGTTATTATAAAAGAATGTCAACATTATGTAGACAATGCATAAATTGAAATGCTATTATTATTATTTAATATAAAGTTAATAGATAGTATATTTATTAAGAAAAAGAATAAATAGAGCTTGTTTTTTTTGATAAAAAATTATATAATACTAAACTATAGAAAGATAGGAGATGGGATAATGCAAGTTAGTAGCGAAGAGATTTTACATATTGCGAATTTAGCAAACTTGAATTTAAAAGAAGAAGAGATAGAAAAATATAAAAAAGATTTACAAGATATTTTGAATTTTGCAAATATTGTAAATAATGCAGATGTTAAGGGATTAACCGAAACAATTGGTGCAAATGAAGCTTGTAATGTATTTAGAAAAGATGAAATAGTGGAGAGTTCAAAAAGAGAAGAACTATTACAAAATGCTGAAGAACAACAAGGTGGAATGTTTAAAATACCAAAAGTAATTTAATGGGAAGTTAGAACTTGAAAAATAGAAGATATCTTAATATAATATCTAATTTTCAATCTAAAACCTCAAAGAAAAAAGGAGGAAAAACAAAATGAAAATTACAGAGCTTACTGTACATGAATTAGCGAGCAAACTAAAAGCTAAAGAGATAACACGTGAAGAAATAGTAAAAGCATATATTGATAGAATAGAAGAAAAGGAAAAGGATGTACAAGCATTTATAACTATAACTGATAAAGAGAAATTAATAGAACAGGCAAGAAAAATTGAAGAAGAAGTTAAAAAGGGAAATATTACAAATGAACTTGCAGGTATTCCAATAGGAATAAAAGATAACATTTGTACAAAGGGAGTAAAGACCACTTGTGCGTCAAAAATGTTAGAGAACTTTGTTGCTCCTTATGATGCAACAGTAGCAGAAAAACTAAATAATGAGAACTTAATTAGTTTAGGAAAACTAAATATGGATGAATTTGCAATGGGAAGTTCAACAGAATATTCATATTTTAAGAAAACAAGAAATCCATGGAATTTAAACAAGGTACCAGGAGGTTCAAGTGGAGGTTCAGCAGCTGCTGTAGCGGCTAATATGGTTCCTTGGGCACTTGGATCAGATACAGGAGGATCTATTCGTGAACCAGCAGCTTTCTGCGGAATTGTAGGGCTTAAACCAACATATGGATTAGTATCAAGATTTGGTTTAGTTGCATTTGCTTCTTCACTAGATCAAATTGGAACCTTAACAAAAGATGTTACAGATTCTGCAATGCTTTTAAATCTAATAGCAGGACATGACCCAAAAGATACAACTTCTGCAGATGTAGAAAAAAAGGATTATACAAAATGTTTAAAGAATGATGTAAAAGGTTTAAAAATAGGAGTTCCAAAAGAATGCTTTGGAGATGGAATTAATGAAGAAGTTAAAAAATCAATAGAAAAAGTAATAGAAGAATATAAAAAACTAGGTGCAATTGTAGAAGAATGTTCATTAGATGTCGCAGATTATGCACTTGCAACATATTACATTATAGCTTGTGCAGAAGCAAGTTCAAACTTAGGTAGATTTGATGGAATTAGATATGGATATAGAACAAAAAATTATTCTAATTTAAAAGAACTTTTCAAAAATTCAAGAAGTGAAGGTTTTGGAGATGAAGTAAAAAGAAGAATTATATTAGGTACATATGTACTTTCGTCAGGTTACTATGATGCTTATTATAAAAAGGCACAACAAGTACGTACTCTTGTAAAAAATGAATTTGCAAAAAACTTTGAAAAATATGATTTATTATTAACACCTCCAGTACCAAATGTTGCATTTGATATAGGTTCTAAAGTAGATAATCCATTAGAAATGTATTTAGCCGATCTTTATACAGTTTCAGTTAATATAGCAGGACTTCCAGGAATTAGTGTGCCATGTGGTGTAAACCAAGAAGGAATGCCAATAGGCTTCCAATTAATAGGAAAAGCATTTGCAGAAGAAACGATATTAAATGCTGCATATACCTATGAACAAGCTACAAAATTTAGAGAGCATTATAATCCACAGTTTAAAAAATAAATATTTTATTTTATGGAAGAGAATTAAATAGGAGTAAAAGTGAAGAAGGTAAAATTCTTAAAAATTTGAAGGAGGAAAACTAAATTGTCAAGAGAAGATTATGAAGTGATAATAGGACTTGAAGTACACGCAGAACTATCAACGAAAACAAAAATATTTTGTTCTTGTAAAACAGAATTTGGTGGAGCACCAAACACACAATGTTGTCCTATTTGTATGGCAATGCCAGGAACATTACCAGTACTAAATGAAAAAGTAGTAGAATATGCAGTACGTGCAGGACTTGCAACCAATTGTAGTATTGAGAGAAATAGTAAAAATGATAGAAAAAATTATTTCTATCCAGATTTACCAAAATCATATCAAATATCGCAATTTGATAAACCACTTTGTAAAACAGGTTACATAGAAATAGAAAATGAAAATGGTGAAAAAAAGAACATAGGAATTACAAGAATCCATATAGAAGAAGATGCAGGAAAGCTAAACCATGATGATTTTGGAGGAGGATGTTTAGTAGACCTAAATCGTGCAGGAGTACCACTTATTGAAATCGTATCTGAACCTGATATGCGTTCAAGTGAAGAAGCAGATAAATACTTAAAAAAATTAAAATCAATACTAGAATATATAGAAGTATCAGACTGTAAAATGCAAGAAGGATCTTTTAGAGCAGATGTTAATGTTTCTGTTAGGAAAAAAGGAGAAACAAAGCTAGGAACACGTACAGAAATGAAAAATATGAATTCTTTTAGATCAATTATAAGAGGAATAGAATACGAAATAGATAGACAAATTGAAGTGATTGAAGCTGGTGGAAAAGTAGAACAAGAAACATTGAGATGGGATGATGTATCAGGAAAAACCTTCTCTATGAGAGATAAAGAAGATGCTCAAGACTATAGATATTTCCCAGACCCAGATTTAGGATTAATACGTCTATCAGAAGAATATATTGAAGGAATAAAAAAATCTTTACCAGAATTGCCAGAAAGCAGAAAGAGGAGATATTTAGAAGAATATAATTTAACAGAACGTGATGCAAAGCTAATTACAGTTTCAAAATATTTATCAAATCTATTTGAAGAAACTGTAAGTAAAACAAAAAATGCAAAAGCATCTTGTAACTGGATTTTAGGAGATATTTCAAGAATATTAAATGAAAAAGAAATGGAACCAAATCAAATACCATTTACATCTGATAATTTAGCAGAGTTAATTATATTAATTGAAAAAGGAACAATAAGTAGTGCTATTGCTAAAAAAGTATTAGAAGAAATGTTTGAAAATGGAGAAGAACCATCTAAAATCATAGAAGAAAAAGGATGGGTTCAAATTTCAGATGAGGGAGCAATAAAAGAAGTAGTATTAAAAATACTTGCTGATAATCCTCAGTCTGTACAGGACTATAAAGGTGGAAAAGATAGAGCAATTGGTTTCTTGGTTGGACAAGCAATGAAACAAACAAAAGGAAAAGCAAATCCACAAATGTTAAATACTATGTTTATAGAAGAAATAAACAAAATGTAAGATGAAACGCCACCAGTATAATGCTGGTGGCACTTTTTAAAACTATATTTAGTTCAACTAGATGTTAACTTGTCTTTTAATAGTATCAATTGCAATTGCACAGATTATAAATTCTACTATAAAGAACAACCCTAATTTAAAAACTTCAAGACCTATGTAAAATAGATTAGGTGATGGATTAAAGTGATATGCAAGTAAAATAAATACAGAAATCGCACACACAAAAACAGAAAAATAAATTCCATATTTTAATATCTTTTTTGTCTTTTCCTCCATAGAATTAAATTTGTCTATAATTAATTTCATCATAAGTATACCTCTTTTCATATATATCTATAAATAATAATAACATGTTAGAAAAGTAAAATCAAAGGTAATTTATGGATAACAAAAAGAAGATTACCTTAGTAATCTTCCAAATAAAAAACTATGCATAATTTTTTATCTATGCTTTTACAGCATTTAATTTTTTAGCTAATCTAGATTTTTTTCTAGCAGCTGTATTTTTAACGATAACTCCTTTTGTACAAGCCATATCTATTTTTTTAGTAGCTTCTACAAATAAAGTTTCAGCATTTTTTACATCACCTGCTTCAACAGCTTCTTCAAACTTTCTAACAGCAGTTCTGTAACCAGATTTTATCATATTATTTCTTAATGTTTTCTTTTCAATAACACTTACTCTTTTTATAGCTGATTTAATATTTGGCATTTATATTGCACCTCCTTAAATGTAAAACTAAACTTAACGCATAATATTCTAACATATAAAAAACAAAATTGCAAGTGATTTTTTAAAAACACTTGCAAAAAGTGGTGATATATGGTAAAATAGCAAAGTCTAGAAAAAAAGCTTTGCTTTTTTCCTTACTCATACTAAGGGAAGTGTGGGTTATTTATCCATAAGGAGGTGAATATAATGAATAAATACGAAAGTGTTATCATTATTAGTCCAGTTGTTGAGGAAGAAGGAATTAAAAACCTTATAAACAAATTCTCTGACTTGATTAATACTGAAGGAAAAGTAGAATCTGTTGATGAGCTTGGAAAAAGAAAATTAGCTTATGAAGTAAAGAAAAATAAAGAAGGATACTATGTAGTATTCAATTTCGAAGCTAAACCAACTCTTATTGCAGAATTAGAAAGAAATTACAGAATTACAGATGAAGTAATAAAATTCATAGTTGTAAGAAAAGAAGATTAATTAGAAAAAATTTATTTACAAAATTAAAATAAAATAGTAAATCTATTTTATAGGAAACCTTGGAAAGGTAAGAGGTAAAAAATATGAACAAAGTAATTTTAATGGGAAGATTAACAAAAGATCCAGAAGTAAGATATACTCAAAATACAAATACATTAGTTGCAAGTTTTTCACTTGCAGTAAATAGAAGATTTACAAAACAAGGTGAAGAAAGACAAGCAGACTTTATAAACGTAGTTGCTTGGAGTAAAACAGGAGAATTTTGTAGTAAATACTTTAAAAAAGGTCAACAAGTAGGAATTATTGGAAGAATTCAAACGAGAACTTGGGATGATGAACAAGGACAAAAACACTATGTAACAGAAGTTGTTGCAGAAGAAGCATATTTTGCAGATAGCAAACGTGATGGAGATACTTCTTCAGGAAGTTTTGAAAACACTTTTGGAAGTGTAGCTTCATCTAGTCCAGAATTTGAAATTTCTTCAAATGATGACCTACCATTCTAAGATAATAGTTAGGGGGGAATTTATAAAATGGCTGATAAAAAGCAAAATAATAGAAGAAATAATAGAATGAATAATAATGGTGATGAAGATTTTAATCCAAAATTTAGAAAAATGAGAAAGAAAGTTTGTACACTATGCAGTGACAAAGAATTCGTTTTAGATTATAAAAATCCAGACCAATTAAAAAAATTCATTAATGAAAAAGGTAAAATATTACCAAGAAGAGCAACAGGAGCATGTGCAAAACATCAAAGAGATATTACACTTGCTGTAAAAAGATGTAGACATATTGCTATGTTACCATACGCTGAAAATTAATTAAATAAAAATGCTGTACTCAAAGTTAATGAGTACAGCATTTTTTAAAAGAAAATCCCCAATAAAGCTTTAGGAATTACTATTAGTGCTTAATGTATTTCGTATATTTCTTATAGTACTTAGAGTATCTCCTAATAGGAGGCTCAACTTCGACTTTTTCTCCAGAATAATTTTCTTCATTTAATAAATCAGAAACTATCTTCCGTAAGGAATTTGAAAGAATTACTATATAACCATCATACTTAAACATAAAACACCTCTAAGCTTAAATTATGTATATATTATAGCATAAAATCGTAAAATAGTAAAGAATATGAAAAAACACTTGACGTACGTAAAAACGCATGTTATATTTATATAAGGGGGAAGTTTTATGACGAACATAAATATTACAAATTTTAGAAAAGATATATATGAGTTATTGGAGCAAACAATAAAATTTAATGAACCAATAAACATTTCAACTAAAAATGGAAATGCTGTTGTTTTATCAGAGGAGGATTATAATAATTTAATGGAAACATTATATATTTCATCTATACCAGGGTTAAAGGAAGATATTATTGAAGGATTAAAAGAGCCATTAGAAGATGCTATAAGCGAAAATGAGGTGGAATGGTAATTGTACAAAATAGTATATAGAAAAAAAGCTATAAAAGATATACCAAAAGCAAAATCAATTGGGATTGATGGCAAAATAAAAAGTTTAATTAATTTAATAAAAGAAAATCCATTTCAAAATCCACCACCATATGAAAAATTGGTAGGGGATTTACAAGGAGCATATTCAAGAAGAATTAACATACAACATAGATTAGTTTACCAAGTATTTGAGCAAGAAAAAATTATAAGAATCATTAGCTTTTGGTCGCATTATGAAAAAATATAAATAGAGCATCAGTATATAACTGGTGCTTTTAGTTTTATCACAAAAACCCGTTTAAACATATAATAAATAGGAAATACTATTACCATAATATAAAAGTAGGTGATAAAATGAAATTAGGAATTGCATTATCTGGTGGGGGAATTAGAGGGATAGCTCATGCAGGGGTATTAAAAGCATTAGAAGATAATAATATTAAAATTGATATAATAGGAGGAACTAGTGCTGGAAGCTTGATTGCAAGTTTGTATGCTATGGGATATTCACCTTATTATATATACATATTATTTAAAAGATATTCGGAGGAATTAGTACAAATAAATTCAGGACCAATAATATCTGGAATTGGTAATTTTATGATTAATAAAAAAAGTGCATTTAAAGGTTTAAAATCAGGAAAAAATATTGAAACAATATATAATAAAATAGCTTATAAAAAAGGAATTAGAAAGATTAGCCAAATAACAATGCCAATTGTAATTCCAACAGTAGATATTACAAATTCTAAAGAATATGTAATAACAAATAAAATACCTGAAAACGAAGAAAATAAAGAACAATATATTACAGATATAACAGTAGGAAAAGCAGTAAGAGCAAGTAGCAGTTTTCCGGCTGTTTTTACACCTTGTGAATTTAAAGAACATGCATTTATGGATGGAGGGGCACTCGATAATGTTCCAGTATATGAAGTAAAAAAACAGGGAGCAGATAAAGTAATAGCTGTAAAATTTGATGCAGACCCTATTACCAAAGACAGTAATATAATGGATATTGTAATGAAAACAATAGATATAATGGGAAGTAAAATATCAGAAGAAAGCCTTGAAATGAGTGATCTTGTATTAAATGTATACACAGACAAAGTTGGATTATTAGATACAAAAAAGCTAGATAGTTGTTACAAATATGGTTATGATTGTGTAATACAAAATTTAGATAAAATAAAAGAAATATTGTATTGCTAAAAGAATTTTCTTATGTTATTATGAATTATAGGTAATGATAAATTTTAGGAGGTTTTTATGGAATTTAAAGAATGGGAAGGTTTTAAAAAAGGAAAATGGAAAGAAGAAATAGACGTTAGGAGTTTCATTCAAGAGAATTATACACCATATGAAGGTGGAAAAGAATTCTTAAAAGGACCAAGTGAAAACACAAAAAAATTATGGGAAACAGTATTAGAACTATATAAAATTGAAAAAGATAATGGTGGAGTATTAGACATAGATACTAAAACTATTTCAGGAATTTCTGCACATGAAGCAGGATATATAAATAAAGATTTAGAAGAAATAGTTGGACTTCAAACAGATGCTCCATTAAAAAGAGCAATTATGCCATTTGGTGGAATTAAAATTGTAGAAAAATCTTGTGAAGCCTATGGAAGAACAGTAGATCCAGAGGTAGATAAAATATTTAATAGTATAAGAAGAACACATAATGATGGAGTATTTAGTGTATATACAAAAGATATTCGTGCTGCTAGAAGTTCGCATTTAATTACAGGGCTTCCAGATGGATATGGACGTGGAAGAATTATAGGAGATTACAGAAGAGTTGCATTATATGGAGTAGATGCACTTATTAAAGAAAAACAAGAGGAATTAGATAACTTAAATGTAGATTACTTATCAGAAGAGGTAATACGTGATAGAGAAGAAATACACGACCAAATACTTGCATTAGAACAACTAAAAGTAATGGCAAATAAATATGGTTATGATATTTCAACTCCAGCGAGTACTGCAAAAGAAGCAATACAATGGACGTATTTTGCATATCTTGCAGCAGTAAAAGACCAAAATGGAGCAGCAATGAGTCTTGGTAGAACCTCTACTTTCTTAGATATTTATATAGAAAGAGATTTAAAAAATGGTACATTGACAGAGGAACAAGCACAAGAATTAATGGATCATTTTGTTATGAAATTAAGACTTGTAAGATTTTTAAGAACACCAGAATATAATGAACTATTTAGTGGTGACCCTGTTTGGGTAACAGAATCATTAGGTGGTATGGGAATTGATGGAAGAACCTTAGTTACAAAAAACACCTTTAGAATGATGTATACACTTGTAAACTTAGGACCAGCACCAGAACCAAATATGACAGTTCTATGGTCTACAAGATTACCAAAGGGATTTAAAGACTTTTGTGCAGATTTATCTATTAAGACATCATCAATACAATATGAAAATGATGACCTAATGAGAAGATTTTGGGGAGATGATTATGGAATTGCTTGTTGTGTTTCAGCAATGAGAATCGGAAAACAAATGCAATTCTTTGGAGCAAGAGCTAACCTTGCAAAAACTCTTCTTTATGCTATTAATGGCGGTAGAGACGAAAACAGCGGAAAACAAGTAACACCAAAATTTGAACCTATTAAAAGTGAATATTTAGATTATAATGAAGTAATGGAAAAATTTGATAATATGATGGATTATGTAGCAAAAATTTATATAAAAGCATTAAATGCAATCCATTATATGCATGACAAATATTCATATGAAGCAATTGAGATGGCTTTACATGATAAAGAAATATTAAGAACAATGGCTTGTGGAATTGCAGGATTATCAGTAGTTGCAGATTCTTTATCTGCTATTAAGTATGCTAAAGTAAAAGTGATTCGTGATGAAACAGGTTTAGCAGTAGATTACAAAATAGAAGGAGACTTCCCTAAATTTGGTAATGATGATGACAGAGTAGATAGTCTTGCTGTAGAAATTGTAAAAACCTTTATGAAAAAACTAAAAAAATATAACACATATAGAAATTCAAAAACAACAATGTCTATTTTAACAATAACATCAAATGTTGTTTATGGAAAAGCAACAGGAAATACACCAGATGGACGTAGAGCAGGAGAACCCTTTGGACCAGGTGCAAACCCAATACACGGAAGAGATACAAATGGAGCACTTGCAGTTATGAACTCTATTGCAAAACTACCATATGAATATTCAGAAGATGGTATATCATATACATTTTCAATTACACCAGGAACTCTTGGAAAAGATGAAGAAACAAAAGTATCAAACCTAGTTAATATGTTAGATGGATTCTTTATGCAAGAAGGTCATCATATAAATGTAAATGTATTTGATAGAGCCTTACTTGAAGATGCAATGGAACATCCTGAAAAATATCCTCAATTAACAATACGTGTATCTGGATATGCTGTTAACTTTACAAAATTAACACGTGAACAACAATTGGATGTAATTCATAGAACAATACATGAGAAGATTTAGAGTTTAAAATATAAATGTAGGGGCAGATTTTAAGAACTGTCCCTACAAATAAATTAGAATAAATATAGGGAGAAGTACATGGAAAAGTTTGATAAAACTACTATGGCACATATTCATTCTTTTGAAACCTTTGGAACAGTAGATGGACCAGGAATAAGGTTTGTTGTATTTATGCAAGGGTGCCATTTAAGATGTAAATATTGCCACAATAGAGATACTTGGGATATAAACGCAGGAGAGGTTATTTCTATAAAAGAGCTTGTAAATAAAATTGAAAAATACATAACATATTTTAAAGCATCAAAGGGTGGTGTTACAGTATCTGGTGGGGAGCCCTTATTACAAGTAGAGTTTTTAATCACTTTATTTAAAGAATTAAAAAAATTAGAAATACATACAGCGATTGATACTTCTGGAATGGTAGATATAACAGATAAAGTAAAAGAGTTAATATCGCTTACAGATTTATTTTTATTAGATATAAAGCATATAAATAGTGAAAAATGTAAAGAATTAGTAGGTTTTTCAAATGAAAAAGAAATAGAATTTGCAAGATATTTAAATAGTATTAATAAACCAATGTGGATTAGACAAGTATTAATTCCTGGCCTTACAAATCAAAAAGAGGATTTATTAAAATTAAAAGAATTTATAAAATCTTTATCGAATGTAGAAAAAGTAGAAATACTAAAATATCACGATATGGGAAAATTTAAATGGGAGCAAATGGGATATAAATATGAATTAGAGAATATTCCAAATGCGACAGATGAAGATGTAAAAAAGGCAAAAGAAATATTAGAAATATAAACAAGAAAAAGCGGGGTTACCGCTTTTTCTCGTTGCTTTTGTTAAAGCCGTCCATATATCCTACAACGTATCCAAAAACCAAAGCAGCCATTATAGAAACAATTGCTCCGATATTAGCAATCGTTGGACCGACAAAGCAGGATACTGAGAATATGAGTAGACCGACAAAAGCAACAACAAAGGATATTATTAATATCCAAGCAAGAACCTTTTCTTTTTTGATGTTTTTCATAGTAGTCTCCTTATGGATGAAAGAAAAGTTTAGCCTTGATAGGCTGGTTACGTAAATTATTATAACATAGTTTTCCTATATTTGTAAACCGCATAGCTGTAAAGTAATTCCGGCAATTACACCTATTAAGTAAAGTAAAAGTATAATTTTAGAATTTTCTTTTATATTTTTATTTACTCTAAATAGAATTAATATTCCAACACCTGCACCAACTAATAAGCCAGAAATCATTGTAGCAGTAGTTATAACATTAGATAAATATAGCTGTGTCAAAATTACAGATGAGGCACAATTTGGGATTAATCCAATTATGCTTGCAATAACAGGACCTGAAATTGGTTTATTAAGTATTAAATTTGATAGGTTGTCCTCACCAATAAAATGAATTACAGTATTTAATATTAGTGATACAATGAATATATATATAAATATGCTTAAAGTATGTTTCAAAGAAGATTTTAAGATACTTCCTTCTTCACAATGGCAATGCTCGTGTTCACATATTTCACCTATTTTTTCTTCTTGTGTGTTTTTAGTTGTTAAATTTATAACTAAATCTATTATAAATCCTGCTATTATTCCTATAATAAGTTTTATTCCTAATATTTTTAAAATTACATCAATTGGTGCTGCTTCTGAAATTAGAATTGGTAACATTTCATCAGAGGTAGATAAAAATATTGCAATTAATGTTCCGCAAAGTAATAATCCTTCCTGCATACAAATTTGCAGCAATTGCTGAAAATCCACATTGAGGAAACACTCCTAAAAATCCACCTAAAAGAGGGCCAAATCTTCCAGAATTTTTAATTATATGTTTAGTTTTATCGCTGGTTTTATGTTCTATATATTCCATTATTAAATATGCAATAAATAAAAAGGGTAATAATTTAATTCCGATCAATCAAAGTATCAATTAAAACATCTAACATTTCACATTCTCCTTAAATTAAGTAGTAATAATAATAACATATTTTTTAAAAAATAACAATAAAAACCATAATTATTAACAAAATCATATTAAAATTCATATTATATTGCGTGGGAGGCATTAGTTATGTGGGATTTTATATTAAATGCTACTATTTGGACATTAGCATTATATGGGTTATTTGAAATTATTAAAACTATAATATATATATGTTCATATACAAATTTAAAAAGTAATGGAATATATGTTGTTATTGCCGTTAAAAACCAGGAAAAACAAATAGAAGGATTTATGAGAAGTATTTTATTTAGGCTTTTATATGGAAAAGAAGAGTACATAAAAAATATTATCGTAGCAGACTTAGATTCTAAGGATGATACATTAAATATATTAAAAAGATTACAATATGAATATGATACTATAAAAATAAGTGATTGGAAAAGTTGTAGAGAGATTATAGAAAATATAAAAGAAAATTAGAGATAATAAATAATAATAATATTAAAAGTGTTATTATAAAACAATGATAAAACCATTGTAAATTATCACATAAACTTCAAATACTCTTGTGAAAGCTAAAAGAATCTAGTATAATATTACTAAATTCTTTTTTTTATAGGAGAAAATATGGAAAAAGATAAGAGTAAGAAATCATTTATAGGTAGACTAATATATCTCATAATTGTTATATGTTTAATTTGGGTTTCCAATAAATTATATAATATATATCAAAAGAACAATTTTAATGATTTTGTAAGAATGGAATATAAGCCATATACTTCAGAATTTATAAGAGATAGTGAGATAAAATACCAAGATAAAAGTAGTTATAAAATTTCTTCAAAAGAAGAAAATGATGCAATGTTTTATAAAGAAATAAAGGTTACACCTAATACACCTTATAAGGTAACTTGTATGATAAAAACAGAAGATGTAAAAACTATAAAAGAAATATCAGATGCTGGAGCACATATAAGTATTGCGGATACAGTTGAAAAATCTAAAAGTATTACTGGGACAAGTGACTGGCAAAAACTAGAGTTTATTTTTAATTCTAAAAATAGAACAAGTGTAAAATTAGGGTTTAGACTTGGAGGTTATGAAGATAATTGTACAGGAACAGTGTGGTTTTCTGATTTTAAAATAGAATCTGGAGCACGGAAACACTGATACTAATTGGAATGTTGCATGTTTTGTGATTACAAATACAAAAGTTAATATCGATAATAAAACGGTTAGTTTAACTATGGGTGATGAAGAGATTTCTTTAATGAGACAAAATATGAGCAGATTTAAAGCTGCTTGTGAAGAACTATCAAATGGAAAAATGTCTGTAACATACGATTTTATAACAATAAATGAACCGATTACATCATTATCATATGATGAAGAAAATGGATATCATGCAGAAGCAAAGGATGTAAAACAATTGATAGATAAATATTTACAACAAAAAAATTATGATCATATTTTTGTATGTATAAAATTAGGGGACAATGCACATCTAAATGATATACCTGTATATGATTGGATTGGGCTTGGAGGAATGGACTATTTAGGAATAGGATTTTCTAACATAAGGCTACCTAATAACAATAAAAGTTATACATATAAATATGATGCAAGAATAAATACTTTTCCAGAAGAAGTATTTATTCACGAATTTTTGCATTCACTAGAAAGAATATCAAAGGAATATGGATATGATCGTCCAAACCTACATGATTATGAAAAGTACGGTTATAAAGATGAACGTTTAATAGGTCTTAAAAAATGGTATAAAGATTATATGAATAGCCAAATAAAAACGAATAATGGAAATATTGGACTAAACAAAGAAATATATAGCTTGAAACCAAATAATGAAGAAAACTTTAAATTTACGTACACTTTAAAGGAATTTGATGAACCACAAAATATAATTGAAGAAATAAAAATGATAATTACAAAAGCACTAAGCAATATAAATAATTTATTAATAATGAAAGAGGAGAATAATATATAATGCAAGTTTCAGAGTTTAATTATAATTTACCAGAAGAGTTAATAGCACAGACGCCACTAAAAAAAAGAGATGAATCAAGACTTATGGTACTAGACAGAGGTAAAAACACAATAGAGCATAAGTTATTTAAAGATATAATAGAATATTTAAAACCTGGAGATGTATTAGTTAGAAACAATACAAAAGTAATTCCTGCAAGGATATATGGCAAAAAAGATACTGGTGCAAATGTAGAATTTCTTTTACTAAATAGAATAGATGGAGATATATGGGAAGCCATTGTAAGACCAGGAAACAAATTACACATTGGTACAAAAGTTATTTTTGGAAATGGACTACTAGAAGCTGAAGTATTAGATATTATGCAAGGACGGAACAAGAAAAGTAAAGTTTTATTATAAGGGAATATTTAATGAAATATTAGACAAGATTGGGCTAATGCCACTTCCACCATATATTCACGAAGAATTAAAAGAAAAAGAAAGATATCAAACAGTATATGCAAAATATGAAGGATCAGCTGCTGCTCCAACTGCAGGACTTCATTTTACAGAAGAACTGTTAGAAGAGGTTACAAAAAAAGGAATACAAATAGCAAATGTAACCTTGCATGTAGGAATAGGAACCTTTAGGCCAGTAAAAGTGGAAAAAATAGAAGAACACGATATGCATAGTGAACATTATTACATAAAAGAAGAAGATGCTAGTATTATAAATACAGCTAAAAAAGAAGGAAGAAGAGTTATTGCAGTAGGAACAACATCTTGTAGAGTATTAGAATCTATAGCAGATGAACAGGGCTTTGTAAAAGAGCAAGAAGGAGATACTAAAATATTTATTTATCCAGGATATAAATTTAAATGTATAGATGGATTAATAACAAATTTTCATTTACCAGAATCAACTCTAATAATGCTTGTATCAGCATTTGCGGGACGTGATTATATAATGAGGGCATATGAGGAAGCAGTAAAAGAAAAATATAGATTCTTTAGCTTTGGAGATGCAATGTTTATTAAGTAAAAATACAAACAGCAAAATGCAGGTATTCTCCTGCATTTTGCTGTTTGCAAATTACTTCATATTTTTAATTTTTCAATTTCCTCTATAGATAAACCAGTTACATTATGAATTAGAGATATATCTATACCATTTTTTAGTAAGTTTTTAGCAACTTCGATAAATCCGTTCCATTTTACCTTTTCTTATACCTTGCTTTAATCCTTTTTCAATACCACGTTTCATGCCTTCGCTTCTAGCGGTATTTTCTTCTAGTATAGCTTTATATCTCCACCAAGCAAGTTGTTCTAATTGTTCATCATTACTAATTTCTTCTAATTTTTTATGTGCTTGTTTTAATTCTTTATTAACTTTCATTTTTTCCACCACCCTATTAGATTTTGGATTAATTAGAAAGAATAACCAATCTAACAATTCATCATTTTTGTCTTTAAGTTTATTTACTTTAGGTAATTCTATTATACAAATTTCAAATTTATCTGTCAATATGGTACTACGGTGATTTTCTTCAATTATCTTCCATTTAGTAAAATATTCTAAATCTTTTAAAAAATTAATGTTAAAATTGGCTATTAAAATAACAATAGTTTTTTGTAAAACAGAATAATCATCTCCACTTTTAATTTGCCTTGAATATAGTTTACTCCAATAGAACAATAGTCGTTCTATTATAGTATCCTGTTTTGCAATTTGCATTTCAATATTACAAACTTCATTATTATTAATTTTAGCAACTAAATCTACAATACCTAATTTATCTCCATAGTGTTCAGAATTAAGAACGGGAGAACCGAGATAAATCTAAAGTTTCAATTTTTCTTTCTAAAATACTTTCTAAAAATCGAGAAGTAATTTTTTCGCTACCTACTTCTCCAAACAATGCTTTAAAAACGACATCAATTGTAGGACAAAGAACTCCATTATTTTTAATAGGAGAAAGTTCTTCATCTGTTAAAGGTAATTTAATTTGTTTATTAATCATAGGCCAAGTCCTTTCTAAATTATAAAATTTAAGATAAATTTACACAAAATTTTAAGGTATATAAAAATTAATACTTACCTCCTTTACAATGAAATTTGTTTTACTTACTTGGAAAATAGTAAGAAAAAATTAATCAAGAATAAAATTCTTTTAGATTATAATGTGTTATTAATAAAATTAGAAAATACACCTAAAAATGTGTATGAACATATTAAAACATAATATGATAGAAAATGTCAATGAAAAGATAAAGTTAAAGTAACAGATATATTAATTTATATTTGTTACTTTTTTCTTTCATATGGTTTTATTTCATTTGTAAGTCCTGCTAAATAATCCATACTAGTATGATAATAGATAGCAAGCTTCATTAAGTGTTCGGTTGGAATTGTTCTATTTCCTTGTTCATATTCTGAGTAGTATTGTTGTGAAATTCCGAGTACATTTGCAATATCTTTTTGTAATTTATCATTATCTTCACGCAAATCCTTTAATCTTTGAAATTTCATAAAATCACCACCTAATTTTTCTAACAGATAAATAATATCAAACTAAAGATAAACAAAAACGTCAATACATAATTTGTTATGTATAATAAAGAAAAAATAGAAAGGAACAACTAAAAATAATGCAATTTATTGGGAAGTTGATGGGACACGGTAAGAAATTCTCAAGACTTATTTGCAGAATGTCTAATCCTGAAAGATGGGGTAGTTAGGATGGCAAAAAAGGGCCTGCAAGTTACCTTTTCGCGAGTACAAAGCCGACGACCCGGGACTAGTGGACATTCAGAAGATGCAAATCACGAGCTATCGTATGTGTTGTTTGGGTCAAATGGATTTGCTACTTTTGATGAACCTAAGGATTTTAGTACAAGTTTTATAAATCCATCGGAGAGTATTTTGAGATCTTTTTATGTTGGAATTCAAAATAATGCGGCACCTGATTTACATGGTAGAATGTTTCGTATCTATGATTTAATATTAGCTGAGTAAAAAAATATATTAGAAGGAGCAAAAAATTTTTTATGATTTGTTCCTTTTATGATTTATAATAAGATTTTATTACTTATATTTCCCAATAATAATAAATAACAATAAATTTAGTAAAAGCATTGATTTTAAAATAGTTTATCGAGTATAATAAAAGGTGGAGGAAAAAGAAAAATGAAACAAGCAATTACATATGAACTATTACATGAATGTAGACAATCAGGGGCTAGACGTGGAGTTATTCATACACCACATGGTGATATACAAACTCCAATATTTATGCCAGTTGGAACACAAGCAACTGTAAAAAGTATGACACCAGAAGAATTAAAAGAAGAGGTAAAAGCACAAATTATTTTATCTAATACATATCACTTATATTTAAGACCAGGAAATAAACTTATAAAAGAAGCAGGAGGGCTTCACAAATTTATGAATTGGGATAGGCCAATTTTAACAGATAGTGGAGGCTTTCAAGTTTTCAGTTTAGGACCTTTAAGAAAAATTACTGAAGAAGGTGTTAGATTTAAATCACATTTAGATGGAAGTGAACATTTCTTATCACCTGAAAAAGTTATGGAAATAGAAAATGATTTAGGTTCAGATATTATGATGGCATTTGATGAGTGTTGCCCATATCCATCAACATATGAGTATACTAAAAACTCTATGGAAAGAACAACTAGGTGGGCTGCTCGTTGTAAAGAAGCTCATAAAAATATAGATATGCAAGGGCTATTTGGAATTATTCAAGGTGGATTTTATAAAGATTTAAGAAAGAAAAGTGCAGAAGATTTAATAAAAATGGATTTTCCAGGATATGCAATTGGAGGTATTAGCGTAGGAGAGCCAAAAGAGGAATTTCTTGATATTTTAAAATATACAACACCACTAATGCCAAAAGATAAACCAAGATATTTAATGGGCGTAGGTACCCCAGACTATTTAATAGAAGCAGCAGTTGCAGGTATTGATATGTGCGACTGTGTATTACCTACAAGAATTGCAAGAAATGGTACAGCAATGACATGGAATGGTAAAGTAGTAGTAAGAAATGCCACATATGAAAGAGATTGGCGGACCACTAGATCCTGAATGTGATTGTTATACTTGTAGAAACTATACAAGAGCATATATAAGACATCTTGTAAAGACAAATGAGATATTAGGGGTACGATTACTTTCAATTCATAATTTAAGATTCTTGACTAGTTTAATGGAAAGAGTTAGAATAGAAATTGAAAATGATAATTTGTTAACCTTTAGAGATGAATTTTATAAAAAATATGGTTATACAAAAGAATAAAAGGGAGGTAAATATGCAAATAAGAGGTGGAAAGCTAGAGTATAATGATAAAGATGAAAAATCTAAGAAAATTTCTAGAATTATATTAATAGCGATTGTATTAGTATTTATAGCAATTATAGCTATTATTTGTACTATTTTATATTTACAAAAAAGTATATTAAGAACATATGTAGATGGACAAGCAGTTTCTATAAATGAACGGAATTATCCTAATAGATGAAGATACTAAAAAAGTATATATTGATATAAAAGGAATAGCACCATATTTAAATTATTATGCACATAATGGAGAATACAAAGTAGATTCAGAAGATCCAAATAAATGTTGGGTAGAATGTAATAATGAAACAGCATCCTTCTTTCTAAATTCGAATAAAATTTCGAAAGTAGAACCAAATACTAATAATGATTATGAAGATTATTTGATAACAGAGCCAATTATTAGTAGAAATGGAAAGTTATATTCTACAATAGAGGGAATACAAATAGGATTTAATATTATTTTTTCATATGATGAACAAGCAAACACTATTCAAATATATACATTACCTTATTTAGTTAATTCATATGCAACTAGTTTAAAAGCTTATGGATATGAAGGGGCAAGTCAAAGCTTTAAAAACCAAAAAGCTATATTATATAATTTATTTATAGTAAAGAAAGAAAATAATTTATATGGTGTAGTAAATGCAAGTGGTGAAGAGGTAATAAGTCCTAGATATAGAAGTATAGAATTTAACGAAACCGGTAAAGAATTCTATGTAAAAAACAATCTTAATAAGGTTGGGATTTTAACACAAACAGGAGATACAAAAATAAATCTTGGTTATGATGATATCAATATGATAGATAAACAAACAGGACTATATATTGTAAAAAATGGTACTAAGTATGGAGTATTAGACAATTCTGGAAATATTATTATACATTTAGAGTATGAAAAGATAGGTATAGACACAGCTGTATTTTCTGGTAATAATGTAAATAATAAATATTTGTTATATGGAAATGTAATACCAGTATGCCAAAACAACAAATGGGGATTATTTAATACTAGTGGAAAACTAATTGTACCAGTTGAATTTGATGAGCTTGGATGTAATCAAAGTAATACAAATTCTAACAGGAAAAATGTACTTCTTGTTCCAACCTATAAAGCAATTGTAATGGGAAAAGTTAAAGACAATGATGTAAGAAACTATGGAATATATAATAATGAAGGAAAAGAACTTGTAGCATGTGCTTTAACAAAAGTATATTCAATAACAAGTGGTGGTGTTGAAACATATTATATGGAATATAAAGGAAATACTTTAGATGCTGAACAGTATATAAAAGCTCACTTTCCAGAATAAAGGACTAGAATATAAATTTGTATCCAAGATAGATAATTAATAATCTATCTTGGATTTTTTTGCATAAATTAAAAAACTATTAATATAATTTAATAGTTTTATTAAGTTGTGAAGAAATAAACAATAAAATTATAAGAAAGGAAGGATAAAATGAAAAGTATAGTAGAAAATCGGTTTGGAAAACAGAAACAATTTTATCAATATATTTAAGGGAATAATTATTTCTATTGTAATTACTTTAATGCTATTATTTTTGTTTTCCGTAATATTAACATATACTAATATAGGTGAAAATGTAATACCAGCTGTTATTATAATAGCTACAGTTATTAGCATATTGATAGGAAGTAGTATTAGTACAATTAAAATTAAAAAAAATGGGATCATAAATGGAGGGATAATAGGTCTTGCATATATATTGGGAATTTATCTGATTTCCAGTATAGCACAAATGGGATTTGGAATAAATGTATATTCTATAATAATGATTATATTATCAATATTAGCTGGAATGATTGGCGGAATTGTAGGAGTAAATATAAAAAAATAATTGACAAAAATCTACGTCTATAATAGAATTGAAATGTAAAAAATAAACATATTATTTTATAAAAGTAAAATACAATTTTAAATATAGAAAGGAAGAAAAAATAAATGGAAAGAGTACGTGGATTTGAAATAGCAAAAGGTTACGAGGATAAACAAATAAATTTACCTATCCGTAAAACAAAATATTCTGCAGGATATGATATTGAAGCAGCAGAGGATATTGTAATACCAAGTTTTAAAAAAGGAATGAACCCAACTCTTGTTAGTACTGGGTTAAAAGCATATATGCAAGAGGATGAAGTATTATTATTATACAACAGAAGTTCTAATCCAAAGAAAAAGGGATTAATTCTAGCGAACAGTGTTGGAGTAATAGATAAAGATTATTATGGAAATCCAGATAATGATGGACATATTATGTTTGCATTTTATAATATTAAAGAAGAGGATGTAGAAATAAAAAAAGGGGATGCGATAGGTCAAGCAGTTTTTGAGAAATATTTAGTTGTAGATAATGATTCTGCTGATGGAGAAAGAATAGGAGGATTTGGTTCTACAAACAAATAAAAAAAATAAATTTTGTAACCTTAGAGATAGGCGGGAAAGATAAGAAAATACCTTTATCCGTAAGAAAAAATTACCAAAAGCTTTTGACTTTTGGTAATTTTTGTAGTATAATAAATATAGTGAAAAAATGAAATGCGATTTTAACGAATAGTTAATCATGTAAAAAATCGCAGTTTTTTATTGATTATAGATAGAATTTCTTAGGAAGGAGTGGCACTTATATGTTTAATGTAGGAGACCATATAGTTTACCCAATGCACGGGGCTGGAGTAATAGATGCGATAGAGGAAAAAGATATTTTAGGAGAAAAACAATCATATTACATACTAAAGATGCCTGGAGAAGTAAAAGTAATGGTGCCAACCAACAAAGCAGAAGAAATTGGTGTAAGAGGAATTATAGATAAGGCATCCGCAGATAAGGTGTTTAATATCTTAGAAGAAGATAAAACAGAAATGTCTATGAATTGGAATAAAAGATATCGTGATAATATGGATAAAATGAAAAGCGGAGACATATATGAAATTGCAGATGTTGTTAGAAATTTATCCTTTAAACAAAAAGAAAAAGGATTATCTACAGGAGAAAAGAAGATGTTATCAAATGCAAAACAAATTTTAGTAAGTGAATTAGTGCTTGCAGAAAATTCTTCTATTGATGAAGTTGAAGGATTAATTGATAACAAGATAAATGCTTCTTTTAAAGAATTTGAACTAGATAATATAGAACCTGTTCAAAGTGTTGTAAATAAGTTTATTCCATTTGAAGATACAGGAGTAAGTGAAAACGTATAAATTAAAATAAAGTGTTACTAAATGTGAATTTAGTAACATTTTATTTTAGTATAAGATAGTTAATAATAATTTAACATTCGACACGATACGACATCTATAAGACAAGAATATCATGAATTTTATGTGAAGTAAGGGGGATTTAATAATTATGTGTCGAATAGTATAATATGTTGGAAAGGGATGAAAGATGGTACGATATAGTGATGAATTAATTGATGAAATCAGAAATAGTAATGATATAGTTGATGTAATATCACAATACGTAATACTTAAAAGAAGCGGTAGAAATTTTATGGGGTTATGCCCATTTCATAAAGAAAAATCCCCTTCTTTTTGTGTGTCACCAGATAAGCAAATTTTTCACTGTTTTGGTTGTGGCGTGCGGAGGGAATGTTATTCATTTCATAAGTAAAATAGAAAATTTAGATTTTAAACCTAGTTTAGAACTACTTGCAGAAAAAGCAGGAATTACATTACCAACATTAGAAAATGGACAAGATGCAGATAAACTAAGACTAAAAGATAAAGTTTACCAAATAAATAAATTTACTGCTCAATACTTTCATGAAAATTTGTATAAAACTAATGCAAGACTTGCTCAAGAATATGTTAAGAAAAGAAAATTAGATAATAATACTTTAAAAACTTTTAACATAGGCTTTTCTACGAATTTTGATGAGTTATATAAAGCATTAAAATCGCAAGGATTTACAGATGAGGAAATCTTAGCATCAAGTTTAGTTGGTAAATCGCGGAAAGGGACAATTTTTTGATAAGTTTAAAGCTAGATTAATGTTTCCTATAAAAGATGTACAAGATAGAGTAATTGCTTTTGGAGGAAGAGTACTTGATGATAGCAAGCCAAAATATATTAATTCTCCAGAAAATATAGTTTATAGTAAAGGTAGACAATTATTTGGTTTAAATATTGCTAAAAAAAGTGGAAAGAATAAAATTATTATTGTGGAAGGATATATGGATGCAATATCACTATATCAAAGAGGGATAACTAATGTTGTAGCATCACTTGGAACAGCACTTACAGAAGCACAAGGTAGATTACTTAGGAAATATGCTTCACAAATTATTATAGGATATGATGCTGATGGAGCAGGACAAGCAGCTACAATGAGAGGAATGGAAATTTTACAAAATTTAGGTTGCGATATTAGAATTTTACAACTGGATGGTGATGCAAAAGATCCAGATGAATATGTTATAAAATATGGCACTGGACGTTTTGAAAGATGCGTAGAAAATGCAATTTCTTTAGTGGAGTTTAAAGTAAAAACCTTAAAAAATAGTATGACAATCCAAACTGCTAGTGATAAGATAAAATTCTTAAATGAAATCGTAAAGATTTTATCTAAAGTAGATAATAGTATTGAAAGAGAAATATATATAGATAAAATTTCAAAAGAATATAATATTTCAAAAGAAGCAATTTATGCAGAATCAAATAAGATGTCGAATGCAGGAAATCAAGGTATAAAAGTATTACAGAGACCACTAGGAATAAAAAGACAAGATAAGGCTAATTTAAAAGAAGAGGTAAGTGATGGATTAATAAAAAGAGAAAATATGATAATTTCACTTTTAATTAATCCAGAAATAAATGCGTATAATCAGATTAGTAAAAAAATCAGACCAGAAGATTTTAAATTAGGTATTAATAAAAAAATTGCAAGTATTTTGTATGAACATTTCGAAAAAGGAAATAGTAATAATAACATATTAAATTTATTTACAGAAGATGAATTGATAGGTCATATTACAAGTTTAATGGCAGATGATTATGAAATAACAAATAATGAAAAAGCGATAGAAGACTTATTAAAAGTTTATGAAAAAGAAAAATTACAAGATGAAAAAAATAAAATCTTAAAAATGCTAGAGGATGACAATATAGATAAAGATAAAAAAACAGAATTAGAAAAAGACTTAAGTAATCTAATAATTAAGATTGCTAAAATTAAATAGGAGGTAAAAAAGTGGCAGAGGAAGAAAAGAAAAATAAAAAAGTAAAGGCTGCAGAAAATGAAGAAGTAATTTCTAAAAAATCAGTTAAAGAAAATAAAACAAGTAAAACACCAAAAAAAGAAGAAAGCAAGGAAGAGGTAAAACAAGTAAATAAAGAAAAAAAGACAGAAAATACAAATAAAGAAACAGATATTAAGAAAACGAAGAAAACTAAAAAAGAAGTAGAAGAACTTGAGTCTAATATGGATAACAAAACAGAAAATGAAACAGTACAAGAAGAGGAAGAAAAAAGTTCTAGCGAAGATAAGGTCAAAAATATAATTGAAAAAGCTAAAAAGCAAGGAAAAATAACCTATGGAGAATTAGCAACAGAGTTAGATACTTCAAGTACAGATGAAATTGAAAAAGTATTTGATGCCTTTGAAGAACTAAATATGGATATTATAAAAGATGATTTTGATGATCAAGAGCCAGATTTAGAAGATTTAGAAGAAGTAGAAGATATCAAAGTAGAAGAATTAAATAACATAGCAAGCTTTGAAGGAATAAGTACAGATGACCCTGTTAGAATGTATTTAAGAGAGATAGGACGTATTCCACTTCTTAGCTATGAAGAAGAATTAGAAATAGCTGAAAAAGTATTAGAAGGTGATGAAGAAGCAAAACAAAAACTTGCTGAGTCAAACTTAAGACTTGTTGTTAGTATTGCGAAGAAGTATGTTGGAAGAGGAATGTTATTTTTAGATCTTATTCAAGAAGGAAATATGGGATTAATAAAAGCTGTTGATAAATTTGATTATAAAAAAGGATTTAAATTTAGTACCTATGCTACATGGTGGATTCGTCAAGCTATTACAAGAGCAATAGCAGACCAAGCAAGAACAATAAGAATACCAGTTCATATGGTAGAAACAATTAATAAATTAATACGTACATCAAGACATTTATTACAAAAGTTAGGACGTGAACCATCACCAGAAGAATTATCAGAAGAGTTAGAAATGCCTATTGAAAAGGTAATGGAGATACAAAAAATAGCACAAGACCCAGTATCACTTGAAACACCAATAGGTGAAGAAGATGATAGCCATTTAGGAGATTTTATACAAGATGATGATTCACCAGCACCACATGATTCAGCAGCATATACATTATTAAAAGAACAATTAGAAGAAGTAATGAATACTTTAACCCCAAGAGAAGCAAAAGTTTTAAAATTAAGATTTGGTTTAGAGGATGGGAAAGCAAGAACTCTTGAAGAAGTAGGAAGAGAGTTTGAAGTAACACGTGAAAGAATAAGACAAATTGAAGCAAAAGCATTAAGAAAATTAAGACATCCAAGTAGAAGTAAAAAGCTAAGAGATTATATGAATTAGTAAAAAAATAGGCAGTTTAAACTAAAAATTTAACCATAAAATGGAAAAAAGCGAAAAACACTTGATTTTTTCGCTTTTTTATGTTAAACTAATAATAGATTTGTTTATTAAAAATAAGAGAGGTGAAAATTCTAAGAGAAATCTTGGAAGAAAGTATGAGTCAAGTTCAAAAAATCGAACAATCAAGAATTGCAAAAGTAATTGAAGGATTAGGAATGTTCTTTTCAGCACTTAGCGTAAATAATGATATAGTAGAAGATCCTGAAGAATTAATAAAAAAATCGGGAATTAAAGAATTAGTAAATAGTAGTGAACGTATAAAAAATATAGAGTCTATTTTTGAAGATCATGGAACAACTGTAAAACAAGTAAGAGCGCAATTAAAAGGTCAAGAAAGAAATAGCACACCTGAAATAAAAAATTCTATAATTAAAACAAATATTCAAGAAATAGAAGAGGAAGATTTAGAAATATAATTTTAAGGAGAAAATAATTTTTTAAATTATTTTCTCTGTTTTATCTTGACAAAAATAGGATATACTAATATAATAATACACGTTCAAGAAAATATATGGCGACGTAGCTCAGTTGGCTAGAGCATCCGGTTCATACCCGGCAGGTCGTAGGTTCAAGTCCCACCGTCGCTACCATAAAAAACACTAGCTTTAGCTAGTGTTTTTTTAGACCATTAAGATTTTTTATGTTTGTAATAGGACTATATATTTGCTGTTTTGAAATAGAAATTTGATTTGCTATATGTAAATAATTTAAAACCATATTCAAAGTAGTATGTCCTAAAATAATTTGTAAATTTGCAATATCTCCACCATTTAAAAGAAACATAGTAGCAAATGTATGCCTTAGTAAATGTGGATGTAAATTTTCAATACAAGAAGATTTTCGTAAACGTCTAAATATTAAAGAGATTGTATTTTTACTAATATCAGTACCGTCAAGGCACTTTAAAAGCATTTCATTATTAGATATAATCTTAGAAAAATACTTTTTATAATTATCTAAATAAGAAAATAAACAACTAGATGTAAAATTAGTAAGTGGTACAATTCTATCTTTCTGACCTTTTCCGTGAACTACTATAACAGAATTATCATAATCTACATCACATACACTAATATTTACAACTTCACTTAAACGTAAACCGCTTTCAAGCATAAAAGCAATAATTAATAAATCACGAGAACCAATATAAGTATCTTTATTAAAAGAATTAATTAAAAGTGAAATTTCTTTAGTAGATAGAATAGATATAATTTTCTTATGATATTTAGGCATTTTTATTTTTAAAGATAAGTCAGTATTAATATAACCTTTATTAAAACAGAATTTTAAAAAAGTTTTTAATGCAGAGGCATAAGTCTTTATAGTACGACCAGATAATTTTTGTTTTTTACCAACAAAACCACTACTTTCCTTATACTTATTCTTTAAATATAAAATATAACATTCATAATCTTCATATACAATTAAATTTACATCTTTATCACCGTAATAATTAATAAAAAAACCGATATGTGTTCTATAATGACGTAATGTTGCAAATGTACAACCACGAACCTCTTCATCTATTAAAAAATTTTTCAATGCTTCACTAAGTAACATTTAAACAACCTCTTTCCATTCAAATGGATTAAAATCAATAATATCATTTTCCAATGTTAATTTATATCTTTGACTTAAATCAACATTTGCAGATTTTAAATCACGAATATTTTTATAATAAACATTATGCGAAGTTCTAGCCTTTACAATTCGTAAACCATCAACCATTATAGAAGTATAAAAATTATAAAGTGTTCTACCTCTAATATTTCCATAACAAGTATTTAATCTTCTTTCAATATCTTCTTTACTTCTAACAATTGTTAAATCACTTTCAAAAAATTTTAATAATTTCATAAACTCTTCACTCCAAACCCTTTTTAAATATTCATAGTTAACATTTTTTATTCTAATATATTTTTTATTATAAATATCTTCTAATTTCTTTTTCTTTATTTCACATTCAAATCTTATAAATCCCTTAATTTCCTCAAGATAATTATCTATATTAAAATTAGAATTAAATAATTTTTTCATATCGTGTTTTTTAAATTCAAGCATTTTGTTATATATTTTTAAACAAGTTGTAGAACCAGAAACATAAATAGATTCATCTTGATAATGCTTTAAATTACGTCTAGGGTAATTACATAAACTTAAATTATTAATATATTGTCGAACTTTGTCGTTTGTAGATAAATCAAAACATATTGCTATATCAATTCTCTGTAAAAACCAATGAGAAAGATTAGGTAGTTTTATATCGTAAGTATATTCAACTGAACCTATAAGCCATTTTACAATAGAAATTAAATTATAAAAACCATTATGACTATTATAACCGCCTAATTATCTTGTGAAAACTACCCTCAATTTCTATATAATACATATTAACAAATTTATATTTAACACCAGTACCAACACGTACACTAAGACTTGAACTATAAGAACCTTCTAATTTATCGTTAACAATTTCGTAATATATTTCGCCGTCTTTTTGATTATAGCTTGTCTTTAAAATAGAATTATGATAAATTTTATTATAACTATCACGGTTTATCATTGTATATATTTTTATTGTATCTATCATTTTTTATCCTCCAAATAGAATTTTGACATTTTGTTACAACAAAATTTTTTGGATTTGTACCAAATTTGGTACACTCGGAGGGTGTTACTAAGAACCCTCCAACTTTTAAATTATGTTTACTCACATTTTTTGATAATAAATAGTTGTTTATGGGGGACTATCCCCCATAGAGATGACGGAAGATAATCTATGTAGTAATTTCCGTCTAATCTCTTCCCCCGCATAACAAAGCAGCACTTCGTTAGCAAGGTTGTTTAAAAGATTATTATTTAAGTATTGCACATACTAAAAATAGTGCTATTTACGACGTGAAGCGAAAAAGTTCTTATATATTAGATCATATAATTTAATTAATCCCATATATATTAAATAATATATTAAAATACCAACCCAGAAATTAGGAATAGCTTTAGATATAATCCAATATATAAAAACTGTAAACATTATTACTATTAGCATTTTATTTTCATTGTTTTTTAAAAATCTTTCCCATTTTTCTTTATTTTTTAAATCTAATTTTTTCATTTCAAAATCTCCATTTCTACAATAATTTAATAAAAAGAACGTTATATCTTTTCACCGATATATACCTTATTGTTTTTAAAATCTTCTAATAAACCAAGAACCGAATTATATTCGTCCTCATTTGCATTATTTTGACTATAGACCTTTTTTAATTCTACAAGGCCACTTATTATATATCCACACTCAAAATCATTTAATTCCTTGACTTTTATCCCCATATATAGAACTCCCTTCTTTATCATAATCAGTAAATTCATCACTATTAATAGACTTTAAAAGAAAATAACTAATAGTATCATTAACATCAGTAAAACCATTATGATTAGCAATAATAAATTCAGCCATTTCTTGACAAGTACGATATAATCTAAAATTAAAAAAATCAAACAAATTAATCAACACCTTTATAATATTTAGATATTAAATCTGACAATTTTTTAGTATCAGACTTAGAAACACTTAAATCTTTCATAATTTCTTCAGTATTATATTTTTTTCTAATTTCGTCATAAGCAATAAAAACCTCACGTTTTACGGTCTTTCTTTTACGACTTCCTTTATCAAATTTTTCGTCATTTGCAATATATTCAGCAGTATTGTAATATTTATTAACTACTAAACGACCAAGTAAAAAACTACGACACTCAATTACATAGTTTGTTTGTTCGCGTAATTTTTTATTAATTCTTGTAAATACTTGTGAACTAGCTACAATTTGTTTATGTAATTTTCTTTGTTGTGAAATATAATCCAAAAGATTATCTGGTGCGTCTTCCCATTTAGTACTTTCAAATGTAAGATGTATTTCGTCAAAACCAAAAATAACACCATTATTTTTCTCATAAAAGAAAAATAATTCATTATCTATTACCTCTATCCAAACATTACGATACCATTTTTTAAATTTATAATATTCTTTCTCTGTAATCTCAACTATTTCATAATTTGTAGTTTCAATTAAATCTCGCCAAGATGTAATTTGTCTATCAGCTACAGAACATTCAAAATTAGTAAGTATTAAAACATTGGGATATTTTTCACGCATTGCAGAAAGATAATTAACCATTGATATAGTTTTACCAGAACCACCTAAACCACAAAAAGCCCAAAAACCATAACCACGAAATACAGTTTTATCCATTCTATAAATATCAACAAGAAATAGAGGAATAGCTCGTATAAATCTAGTTAAAAATTTACTTAAATAAAATCCAGTCAATAAATTAACAATATTAAAAATCATAAATATAGCAAAAAAAATCCAAAAATACATATAAATCTCCAATCATACGTTGCCCACACCCGACATAATGTCGGGTGTGTGTGGCAGTCTAAACAGAAAGGTGAACAGCTGAACTAACTATTTTAAAAACTTTCATTACAACCGTAAAACCTATACACATAAAAACACACTGGAAAGCCTCAGCAACGGGCAAATAAATATTAAAACCGTAAATAACTCGTAGAATTTGGGGCATTGTTGTAGTAAGCCATAAAGGCTGTTCCAAAGTAGGTATCATAGAAACTACAAAAAATAGTAAACTATCAAAACCTTGTAAAAGTAAATAAATTATCATTTATCAGTACCCCCTTTAGAATTTATAGAACTATTAACAGAATTTAAACCTTGTGTAGTTCCATAAGAAATAGCATATTTAATAATATAAACAAAAGCCATAGCATAAACTACAAAAGTAAGCAATGTTCTAACAGTCATACGATATGGTTCATATGCTTTTAATACATTAGTAAACTCATAATCATTAGTTTTAAAATGAATAACACCTAAATTAAAATCCCAACCAGACATTTTAAGATTTAAAAAATCTTCATTTAAAACTTCTTGTTTAACTTTTTCAACCTCTTCACTAAAAAAAGTAACAAAAGGTATATGATTTTTAAAGGTATTACTTAAATCTGTGTAATCTTCTTGTATTGCTTGCCATTGTTCTTCAGTAGGGACAAATATATTTATTAAAAAATCAGCCATATTTACAAAAAAATCAACAAAGAAAGACCAAATATTAGAAATATCTTGAACCATACCACTAAAAAAATTCTGTGTATTAGTCCATAAATCACTAAAAAAATTACCTATACTAGTACCTAAATTACTAAACCAATTACCTAAATTAGTACCTAAATCATTAAAAAAATTTCCTATATTACTAGCTAAATTAGAAAGTCCTTCAGTAAAACCAGTCCAAAAATTTGAAAAGAAGTTACCTACAGAATTTACCAACTCCGAAATTTTATTAGGAATGGAGCTAAGAGCAGACCAAATATTATCAAACCAACTTTTATCAGGGTTGTAAGTTGTGTCCCCAGTATCTCCTGATCCAGTGTTTCCGCCAATGATTTCTCCACTACCTGTTGAAGAGTAAGTGGAGCTGTCAAAAAAAAATCAGTATAAGTATTGTTTGTATAAATATCAAAATTAGCTAGATAATGATACTTACCGTCACTAGTTTTTGCTACAACATTTTCAAATCTACCATTAAAAACTCTACTACTTGTTATATTAAAATTACTATCACATTTATACCAATGAATACTTTGAACAACACTAGAAGAATAAAGTTTATTAGTAAAATAAAATTTAAGATTTTTATTATATTCTTTAGGCAAAAAGTAGAATTCATAACAACCTTCCCAATAACATGCAAAATAATAATAATCAGAATTATATTCATTAAATGTTTTTAATTTATCATATGCAGCATCAGAAATATAAAAATTATTATTATTAGAAGAAACTTCGTAAGCAAAAACAGAAGAACTAAATAAACATAACAAAACTACTGAAACTAATAAAATCAATAAAAATTTATTACTTAATTTCATAAAAAATATCTCCTTTCTTTAAAAGTAAAGACTACGGACTAAGCCGTAGTCCAAAAAATGAACTATACCTCTTAATTATAAGAATGTATAAATTACTCTTTTTATTAAGCTAATACCGATAAATGTAGCCATTATTCCTATACCTATTGGAATAAGAGTATTTAAACCACTATTTATTGCGTCTGTAACTGGTTTTACAGTATCAGCAGAAACTACAAATTTTGTAACTGTATTTTCCATAATAGTAATCTCCTTTCCGAAGTTAATTAACTTCAAAAATAAAATACTTTAATATATTAAAGGGAATTTCAAGTTTTTGTTATGCACAAAAACAAAAGCATTAAATTAAAAACTAATAAAATTTGAAATAGCTCTATAAAGTAAATAACAAACACCAGCAGCAAATAAAAAACCAATAACATAAAGTAGGGCAGAAGTACTTATATTTAAAGAATTTTCAATATTAGATACTTTTTCAAGTATACTATTTAAAACTTCAAGTTCATTACTCACTAATATCAACCAACCTTACAACCCAATTATTATTTGTAAATTGAACCCTAAAGCATACTTGTAATACTTGTAGTCCAACATAACTAGAACTTAAGATTTTTTTCATAACATCTGGAGTAAATACAAAAAAACGACAAGGATTATTATTTTTATCCAATAAATTAATAATTAAAAAATTCTTTTCATCTTCTGGTAACTCATTAGCATTTTTCTTTTTCATAACTTCTAAATTTAAATACTTAAACTCTTCTACATATTCCATTTTTATTTCTCCTTCCAGATACACGCTATACGTGTTAATCTAAAAATAGTATACACGCATTACGTGTAAAAGTCAATACACGTTTTAAGAATATTTTATAATTTTTTTGTAAGGTGATAAAAATGTTAAAAATAAGAGATATAAGAGAAGATAAAGATTTAACACAAAAACAATTAGGAAAAATATTAAATTGTACACAACAGACATATTCAAGATATGAAACAGGGGAAATAACAATAGATATAAATAATTTAATAAAATTAGCAGATTTCTATAATACAAGTACAGATTATTTACTAGGACTAACAGACGAGATAAAACCATATCCAAGAAAAAAATAGTTCATACCCGGCAGGTCGTAGGTTCAAGTCCCACCGTCGCTACCAAATAATATTTTGAATAAAATAGTGTTATAATTTATTTTTTATAGTTATCAACTATACATATTGTTGTATAGTTTGCATATAATAATAAGTAAGGTTATTTGAGGATAGCAAGGTGGCTATCGCGCCAGAGATGGTCTAGAAAGAGATGTAGGGTTACCGACCTGCCAAATGATCGGAAAGAAGAGGATGTGGCAACACATCCTCTTAATTGTATGGAATTAATTTTTTTGAAGCAATTTTCTTATTAAGATCAAACTCTGTTAATGGAAATACAGTTCTTAACTTTAAAGCACCTTTATAAGATATTCTAACAGCTACCAATGTAGTATCTTCTAATTTTTTTACATATTGTATACTGTTATTAGAATTATTAAATCCTATAAAATCTGGTTCTTTTATTATTGCTGGAATGCTTTCTATACTATTATTATACGAATTCTCGTCTTTATATTGACTTTTATGTTTTTCACAATGATATATTCTTTCAGCTGTTAATACAATGTTTCTAGGAGAACAATCCAAATTTAATGCATTAATTACTTAAGAATTGAGTTCACCTATTTTTATAGGATTGTTATTTTCAGCTTTTAGGATAGCATTAATATCTAATTTTTCTTCCAAACTTACATTTCTCCTCGTATTTTTAATAAAAAGCTTATATAACGTGGGGAAATATATTGTCAATAAAAAATGGAAAAAAGTGGAAAATGTATTTTAATACATATGTAGGACTTGTACAAAAGATATAATAAGGTATAAATCAGATAAAATAAAAGTAGAGTTTTAAAAACTCTACTTGTTGGTGCAGATGAGCAAATTGGTTGTTTTGTAAATGCTTGTGCTGTATGTGTTTTGGGCTTTATCTATATTATTTTAATGGAATTTTAATATTTTTATTATAAATAAGATTAAGGACACATGCTGTTACACATGTATCCTTTCAATTTGGGACTATTCAGTCGGCAGAAGAAATGATAATCTCTTTCATGCCGTGTTCGTTCTTTTCCGTGCCTTCTTCGGCTTTCAGTTTCCCGTAATTCCTGAAACTCCTTATCGAATATTCCGTTGTAATAACGCAACTGCCGATTTCGGAGTGAACGTCCAATGTATTGAACGCCATTTCAGTGTATTCCCGAGATTCGTTCGGCTTAAGAACTCCACCCATAATTTCCAGTGCGACCGTTGTTTTGTTTGTAATTGTCATAACAGCACCTCCCAAAAGAATTGTAGTATAATTATACTATAATTATACTACAATTTTACATAAAATGCAAATTTTTTACAATATAGATTTTGCCTCATGTTTTACCTTAGGAAAAGCAATTATTTTACTATTTTTTAAGTGTTTTCTAAGTCCTTCAAGTTCTACTTTCATAAACTTATCTAATACATGAGCATACGTTTTTTCAAGTTCTCTTACACTTGTTCCAACTAACTTTGATATTGTTAGTAAACTCATACCTGATTCAATTGTACGTGTTACAAATGTATGCGTTGCCATGTGTGTATTGCGGACAGTTACAAGATTTGTTTTGACTCTCGCTTCTATGCATACCCTTTTGAAGAGTTGATTTATTTGTGAAGGTGTAATATAGCTTCCGTTTTTTTTACAAAATAATAAATGTTCACAATTATTAGGGTTATTATTTGCAATAATGATTTGTTCTTATCAAAAACATTACACAACCATAGGTTAAAGCATACTAGAATTACTAGATGGAAAGAACAAGGAGTAGATATGAAAGCAATACAATATTTAGCTGGTCATGTCTAGGGAAGCGAAATAACAGGTAAAGTCTATATTGATGTATCAGAAGAATTTGGATTTGAACAACTTAAAAAAGCAAATTAAAATTTCTACTGCATTACTATTGCATTAGTTTTATGAAAAATAGACAAAATAAAAATCGTGTATATGGCATTATTAGTGCATTACACGATTTTTATTTCACATTTAGTATGTGGTGCAGATGGCCGGAATCGAACCGGCACGGTTTATTCAACCGCAGGATTTTAAGTCCTGTGCGTCTACCAGTTCCGCCACATCTGCATATTATTTGAACTGGTGAATTCCTAGAACAAAAGTAATTATAATATGTTATAGTATGAATTGTCAATAGATATTTGAAAAAAATCAAAAAAATTTAAAAGCAATACAAATTATCTTAGTGATATGGGTTATTAATTAAAAAAGTTAGCTTAAATTTGATATACGATTAATCAAAATATGAGTATTCTTTAAATAAAAGATAGATAAATAAATTAAATAAAAAGAAATAATCGAAAGAACTCGATTATTTCTTTTTTTCTACACTAAGATTTGACACAATTTTAAAACTAAAAGTTGTACAATATAAAAACAACAAAAGGAGGCAAAAAATATTGACAATATATTTGGATGTAATAATGCTCGAAAATATATGTATGAATTATATCATATTATTTGCTACTGGTCTTATTGCAAAGGCAAAGATAAGTAGACTAAGAATTATTTTTTCAAGCTTACTAGGGGGAATATATGCAATATTAACTTTTGCTCCAATATTAGAAATTTATACTAATATAGTATTTAAAATAATTATATCAATTATAATGATTTACATTGCATTTAATCCAAAAAACATAAAGAAATTATTAAAACAGTTATTACTTTTTTATTTAGTATCATTTGCATTTGGAGGATGTGCATTTTGCTTATTATATTTTATAAAACCACAAGATATTTTAATGAGAAATGGATATTTAACAGGAACATATCCAATAAAAATAGCTTTACTTGGAGGAATTGTAGGATTTGTAATAGTAAATATTGCATTTAAATTAGTAAAAGGAAGAATATCTAAAAATGATATGTTTTGTGAGCTAGAAATATTCTTCAAAGAAAAAAGCATAAAAATAAAAGCAATGATAGATACAGGTAACTTATTAAAAGATCCAATTAGTAATATGCCAGTAATTGTTATAGAAAAAAGTCAGTTAGAAACCATCATACCAAAAGGAATTATAAATAATTTAAATATGATATTAGGAGGTGGTGAACAAACTACTTTAACTGAAGAGGAAAGAGAATATATGCCAAAATTTAGAGTTATACCATTTTCTTCACTTGGAAAACAAAATCGGTTTACTACTTGGATTTATTGCAGACGAAGTTATAGTTAAATTTGAAGAAAATGAGAAAAAATTAAATCAAATTATTGTTGGTATATATGATAAATACATAAGTAAAAACGGAGCCTATACAGGTCTTATTGGCTTAGATATTATAGAAAGGTGTGAGGGAAATGAATATTTTACAAATACTAAAAGATAGTATTAATACGATATATGTTAAATATATAAATAAAGATATAGAGGATATTTATGAATTACCAATATATTATATAGGAGGTAGTCAAACTTTGCCTCCACCGCTAGCTTCAGAAGAAGAGGAGGAAATGTTAAATAAACTTGCAAATGGAGATGATGAAGCAAGACAAACTTTAGTAGAAAGAAATTTAAGGTTAGTGGTATATATTGCTAAAAAATTTGAAAATACAGGAATAGGTATTGAGGATTTAATATCTATTGGAACAATAGGATTAATGAAAGCAATAAATACTTTTAATACAGATAAAAATATAAAACTTGCGACATATGCGTCACGTTGCATAGAAAATGAAATATTAATGTATTTAAGAAGAAGTAATAAGTTAAAAGGAGAAATTTCAATAGATGAACCATTAAATCAAGATGGTGATGGAAATGAACTCCTATTATCAGATATTTTAGGAACAGATAGTGATGTTACATCTCGTGCAATTGAAGATGAAGTAGATAAAAAATTATTAAGAGCATCAATGCAAAAGCTTAATAATAGAGAAAAGAATATAATGGAATTACGATTTGGATTTATAAGTGGTAATGAAAAAACACAAAAAGAGGTAGCAGATATGCTTGGAATTTCACAAAGTTATATATCAAGATTAGAAAAGAAAATCATTGGGAAAATGAGAAAAGATATTATAAGTAAAACTGGATAAAGAGGAACTGCCAGCTAATCTGGCAGTTCCTTTATTTATATAATTTTTTAATTCTACATATAGCATCTTTTTCAAGTCTTGAAACTTGTGCTTGACTAATCCCAATTTCTTCTGCAACTTCCATTTGAGTTCTTCCATCAAAAAATCGTTTTGTAATAATCATTTTTTCACGTTCATTTAATTTTTTCATTGCTTGCTGAATGGTAATAGAATCTACCCAATGTTCATCATTTTCTTTATGATCACTTACCTGATCTATAATATAAATACTCTCACTTCCATCATTATATATGGGTTCTTGTAAAGATAATGGATCTTGGATAGCTTCGAAGCTGAAAACGATATCTTCTTTATCTACTCCAACTTCTTTTGCAATTTGTTCAACAGTTGGTTCTCTATTAAATTCTTTTGTTAATTTTTCTTTTGCCTGAAGCGCTTTATATGCTAAGTCCCTAACAGAGCGACTAACTCTAATAGGATTATTATCACGAAGATAACGTCTAATTTCTCCAATAATCATAGGAACAGCATAAGTAGAGAATTGAACATTTAAAGAAACATCAAAATTATCTATAGACTTAATAAGTCCTACACATCCAACTTGAAATAAATCATCAATACTTTCACATCTACCACTAAAACGCTGTAAAACGCTTAACACCAATCTTAAATTTCCGTTAATAAATCTTTCTCTTGCTTCTTCATCTCCTTGCTTAATTTTTATAAATAATTCGTCTTTTTCTTCATTTGAAAGTACTGGAAGTTTTGAGGTATCTACGTTACTAATTTCTACTTTTCGTATCAATTTAAAAGCCTCCTTTTACAAAAATACTTTGGTAGTAAAAGTATTTCCCAAAGAAAGACTAGCTATTCATAAACAATTCGACGGTATATGACAGAAAAAGTAAAATACAATAAAAAGGAATTTTTAATATTATAACTGATTAATCTAGTAAAAAATGTTTATACTTTATAAAGATAGGAGGTAAACTATGGAATTATTAAAAGAAATTTTTTACTTTATAATATATTCTCTTTTAATCGTCGCTGTTTCAAAATACATATTAGTAACTGTACTTAGAAAACTTGCTGAAAGTTTAGATTTAAAAGCTAAAACAGTAGGAAATATTGCTGGAATTGCAACCTCTATGCCAGAACTATTAAGTGTTAGCTTTTCTGCCTTTGCTGGATTAATTGGAACCAGTATTTATAATATACTAAGTTCTAATATAATAAACTTTATACAATATATATTAGCAATAAAATTAAATAATAATATCAAAAAATTGAATAATAAAGCCTTAAAAATAGATATATTTATGGTTATAATATCAATAATAATTCCAATTTTAATGCTAATATTTAATATAGAAGTAAATATAGAAATGGTTCCAATTCTTATTCTATTATTTATATTATTTTATTATATAAATTCAAACACTCATAAATTATATCTAAAAAAAGAAGAAAGCTTAGAAGCAGACATTATAGAAAAAGAGGCAAGATTTATTAGGAAAAAGAAAGAAAAAATAATAAAATATACAATTTATCTTATAATAACAGGGATTTTATTATTTATAATTGGTAATTTACTTAGCGCTTCACTTAAAAAACTATGTTTACAGTTTAATATACCTGAATTTGTTATTGGAATAGCATTAGGTTTTATAACTAGCTTACCTGAGCTAATAACATTCTTTGAAGCTCAAAAACATCATAAAAATAAAAATAGTGATTTAGGAGTAGTGGAAGCAACCAATAATTTACTTACATCTAATAGCTTAAATTTATTTTTTATACAAAGTTTTGGAATAGTAATTTATAGTATTTTTAGCTGATGAATAAAACGAGAAATTAAGAATATAATATTATAGTATATTTTGGTAAAAAGGAGAATATTTCTAATGTATGAGGAATATGTGAAAGAACTTAAGTTAATAGAGAAAACAGAAGAGGAATCAAACATAGAATTAATAAAAAGTATAATAAAAACAAAGATGGATTTAGATAATGCAAATAAAAATTATGAATTTGCAGAAGGAGAATTAATAGATTATTATTTATATCAAATAAAAGCAAATCAATCTAAATTGAATTATTTATTAAGAAAAGCAAAGAAAAATGGAATAATAATAGATATGATAAAACAAATAGAAATTAGAAAAGAACAATATAATTCACAAATTGATGTTGGATAGAAAAATATAATACCTCTTTTAAAAAACTATATAGTAAATTAAAAAATAAATACATTATAGGATATCTTTTTAAACGAACCGGTTGCATTATGTAAAATTAAATGTTATAATAAATAATGTAGTAAAAAAACATTTTGGAGGTATTACAATGAGAAACAATGAAAATCTTGTTCGGAGCTGTATGAACTGCGAGTGCTATGCTATTGGATGTGAGGAAAACTGTCCGTTTAAGGTACAGGGAGACAGCGCATCCGAAAGACCCAGCTTAGGAGAGCGGAGAAAAGCAATGAAGGCGGAAAAAGCCAATGCTTATGAAAAAGCCCTTAGGAAGCTTCGGTCTGCAGAGAAAAGGGAAGCGGAGGAGAACAGAGCTAAAGCTCCCAAGTACAGCCACAAGAAGGATTTGAAAAAAGAACTCGAGATGTTGGAAGATGATCGGAAGGCGTCCTACAGAGAAGGTAAGTCTGTATTTAAGGCCAGGACGGCTGCGATTAAGCAGGCAAGACGCAGGATCTGCCGAATCTCCAAAAACAAATCGAGAGGCAAGTAATACGAACGTTTCCTAAAAATATTGGAAATAAGAGGCGGAGGGTATCTTTTGATATCCTCCGTCTATATTAATAATGAAGTAATTAATATTAAAAATAAGAATATTTGTCCAATTTATATCATAGTATGTAAAAGGACGAGGTGATTTTAGTTGGATAATAATACTTTAATTATTTATATAGCCTGTATATGCTTTTTATTTTTATTTGGTAGAATATTTATACTACCAATAAAAAGCGTTTTAAAATTAGTTTTAAACTCAATATTAGGTGGATTAATAATATACCTAATAAATATAGTAGGAAATTTATTTGCTTTTCATATAGGATTAAATTATATAACAGCAATACTTGTGGGAATTTTAGGAGTACCAGGAGCAATTCTTTTGATTGTTTTAAAAGTATTCTTAGGGTGAATGAAAAGATAGACTTATTTTAAAAATTAACATAATATTGACAATAGTTAATAAAAAATATATAATTGTATTAGTAATTGTAAGTTTAGATTACGGTAGGTGCGACGTTAATAAATAATTTTATTGGTAAAGGAGAAAGACTATTATGAATGAAATTAAAGGTATTTTCACACCTGAACAAGAGGATGCACTGCGGAATCTGTATTTAGCAGTAGATGGCGAATTGCATCCGCTTGTAGAAGGAAACCATCCTACAAAAGATAATGTAACAATTATTGATTTAAGACAAGGCATGAAAATTGCATATGATTTTTCGTGGGATGGAGATGATTACTTTTTATATCATTGCGGCGAGGTTGGCGAATGTGGCTATCTTTGTAGAGAAAGTATGCCGAAAGAAGTGGCAGAAATTCTGGATGCAATGATTGAAGAAACAGAAAACTGCTGAATAACAGTGGTAATGTGGTAAAGAAGTATTATTTACAGGATAATAAGCTTTGATGTTCACAAAATGGTATTAGCTTTGTCGCACACAAAGAAAGGGAGACATTTTTATAGTCTCCCGCTATTTTTTATTCAACAGTTACAGATTTTGCAAGATTTCTTGGCTTATCAACATCTAATCCTTTCTCTTTAGTTATATAATAAGCGAATAATTGTAGTGGAACTACAGTTAAAATTTCAGAAATCATGGGGTGTGTTTTTGGTATTTTTATTACTTTATCATAATTTCCATTTTCTAAAGCTTGATCTGTTACTATTAAAGTTTTTGCACCACGTGTTATTACCTCTTGAATATTACTTACAGTTTTTGGTGAAAGAACAGGGTCTGTTATAATACCTACAACTGTAATTCCATTTTCTATAAGAGCAATAGGTCCGTGTTTTAATTCCCCAGCAGCATATGCATCTGAATGTATATAAGATATTTCTTTAAGTTTTAATGAGGCTTCTAATGCTACAGCATAATCATTACCTCTTCCTAAAAAGAAAATGTCGTGTTCAGTATATACTTTTTTTGCAAATTCTTCAATTTCAGTTACATTTTCAAGTACCTGTTGTAATTTCTCTGGTAATAATAAAAGTTCATTTTTTATAGCTTCTATTAATGCTTTATCACTACATTCTAAAATTTCAGCAAAATGTAATGCAAGTAGAGCAAGTAGAGTTACTTGAGAAGTATAGGCTTTTGTTGATGCAACTGCAATTTCAGGACCTGCATGAGTATAAATTGTATAATCAGCTTCTCTTGAAATAGAACTTCCAATAACGTTTGAAATAGCAATTGTTTTAGCTCCCTGCATTTTTGAAAGTTTTAATGCAGCAATTGTATCTGCAGTTTCACCAGATTGACTAATATATATACATAGAGTTTTGTTATCAATTAAAGGTTCTCTATATCTAAATTCTGATGCAATGTCTACTGTAACAGGAATTTTACATAGCCTTTCAAACATTGGCTTAATTGCAAGACCTGCGTGCATTGCAGTACCACAAGCGACTAGATATATTTTATTAACAGATTCTAAATATTCTTTTGTTAAATGGATATCTTCAAAATCAACTACTTCGTTATTCTTTAATCTAGCACCAATAGTTTCGCGAACAGAACGTGGCTGCTCATATATTTCTTTTAACATATAATCTGGATAGCCATCTTTTTCGCTAGAAGTAGCATCCCATTCAATCTTTTTCACATCTTTTTCTATTTTTTCTAAGTTACAATTATAAAAATTAATTTTATCTTTATATACTTCTACAACTTCACCATCATTTAATAAATAGAAATCTTTTGTATACTCAAGTATTGCAGGTATATCAGAGGCAATATAATTTTCATTATCACCAGTACCAATAACTAGTGGACTATCTTTTCTTGCTACAATTACTACATCAGGATACTCTTTGCAAAGTACTTCTATAGCATAGCTTCCTTTTAAGTCTTTACAAGTAGATGCGACAGCTCTTAAAAATCTTTTTTCATCATAGTTTTTATCTTTAGAATAATACATATGAATTAAGTTTGGAATAGTTTCAGTATCTGTGCTAGATTTGAAAGTATAACCTTTTTCTTCTAAAACATTTCTTAATTCTTGATAATTTTCAATAATACCATTATGAACAACACTAAAAGTATTAGAATTATCCATATGAGGATGAGAGTTTTCTTTTGATGGTTTTCCATGGGTAGCCCATCTTGTATGAGCAATACCAGATGTTCCTATTAAATCATTAATTCCATCTAAAGCATATAAATTTTTTACTCTTCCTTTATCTTTCATATTAGAGATATATCCATTTTCCATAGTAGAAATACCACTTGAATCATATCCTCTATATTCTAATTTTAAAAGACCATTAATTAGTATAGGACAAGCCTTTTTTGTACCTATATATCCTACAATTCCACACATAAGTTAAAACCTCCTAAAAAATAATATGGAAGTAGAAAGTATGTAAAAGTTACTTTTGCTAGATTTGTTAAAATATCACTATTTCTTTTTGCTAGCATTTAATGACAGTAACCTGTGCCACAGAACCATCCGCCGAATCTTTCGATAAGTTCTGACCTCGTCAACAATATAATTCATTGTCCAGGCGCTAAAAAACTAAAACATAACTCCTTTCTAAATAATGTTTTTACATAAACTTTCAACTAATGATATTATATTACACTAAAATTTAAAAAGTAGCAAGTCCAATAAGAAAATATTAAGAAAAAGAGAAGGACAATATATTAAATAAAAATATAAGCTTTGTAATTTTAGTATTAAAAAAGAGTATCAATTTTTTGATACTCTTTTTTAAGTTTAGTCTTTTCTTTTTCCAAATATTGATAATACTCGTAAAAATATATTAATGAAATCAAGATATAATTCCATTGCACCATATATGTGTAATTTACTTTGGTCTAAACTTTCGTCATCTTGTAATTGTTTAATTTTATTCATATCATATGCAGTAACACCAAAAAATACAAATAAAATAACCCAGTCTAAGATAATATCTAATGTAGAATTACCTAAGAATAGATTAATTAAACTTAAGATAAGCCCTACAATTAGTATACCAAAAAGTAGAGTTTTCCAATTAGATAAATCTTTATTAGTTTTATAGCCATATAAAGCCATTCCACCAAATAGAATAGCACTTGCTATAAATAACCAAACAATAGAATTTAATTCAAAAACAACAAAAATTACAGATAAAGAAACACCATTTATCATAGCGTATACAAAATATAGTATACCAACAATGGTTGGTGGTAGTTTCTTAAATAGTAAAGAGAATACAATAACTACTACTAATTCTGCAATTAATAAAATATTAAAGTATCCTTTAAAAATAATATCAATAAATAATCCAGATGAATATGTATACCAAGCAACAATAGCAGTACCTAGTAAACCTAAAAACATCCAGAAAAAAGTTTTTTGAATTAAGTCATATTCTTTCACATTTTCTTCCATTTGAATTTTCTCCTTTCTCATAAGATATATGTATATTATAATATAAGTATATATAAAAATCTATAGAATTATTAAAATATCTTTCAGGATATAATACGACAAAAAATACTTTACTAATTTTATGTATGGTGATATAATTAGAGAAATAAATAAAGGAAGAGGTATTAATATGGATGAGATAAAAGTATTAATAGACGAACAAAAAATACAAGATAAAGTTACTGAAATTGCTAAAAGAATAGAAAAAGATTATGAAGGAAAAGAGATTACTTTAATATGTATATTAAAAGGTTCAAGCTTTTTTACAGTTGATTTAGCTAAAAAAATTAATGGAAATGTGAAAATAGAATTTATACAAGTATCAAGTTATGGTTCATCTACTGTATCTTCTGATATAGAATTAAAATTAGATTTAAAAGAATCAATAGAAAATAAAGATGTTATTGTTGTAGAAGACATTATAGATACAGGAAGAACACTTAGTTATTTACTTGCACACTTAAAAGGAAGAAAACCAAATAGTCTTAAACTTTGTACATTATTAGATAAACCAGAAAGAAGATTATATGATGTAAAAGTAGATTATACAGGCTTTGAAATACCAGATAAATTTGTTGTTGGATATGGCCTTGATTTTAATGAGCAATATAGAAATTTACCATATATTGGATATATTGGAGAATAAGTATTGACAATTTAGAAAAAAGAGGATATAATAATAATGCGTTATAAGGGAAGTAACGTATAATAAATAATGTTAACTTGGGAACAAGTTATATTTGGGGGTTAAACTTGCTTAGGAGAGAATAGCAAGTTTGTGCAGACAGGCGATAAACTAGCGTGTCTGCATTTTTTAATAAAAAATATTATTAAGCAGTATTAAACTTTAATACTATACGGGAGATTTAACAAAAAGTATAAGCTTTAAATGGCAACTATTATAGGAGAAAATTATGTTTAATATAGAAGAAGAATTAAAGAAATTGCCTAAGAAACCAGGAGTATATATTATGCGAGATAAATTCGATAATATAATCTATGTGGGTAAAGCAATAATTTTAAGAAATAGAGTAAGGCAATATTTTAGAAAAAATAATAAAACCAAAAGAATAGAAAATATGGTTAGTTTAATAGATCACTTTGAATATATAGTTACAGACAACGAAGCAGAGGCATTAATTTTAGAGTGTAATCTAATTAAAGAAAATAGACCTAAATTTAATGTGTTGTTAAAAGATGATAAAACTTATCCATATATAAAAATAGATGTAAAATCAGATTATCCAAATGTTTTTATAACAAGAACGATATTAAATGATGGAGCAAAATATTTTGGACCATATGCAAATCCAGGTAGTGCAAAAGAAATGGTGGATTTTATAAAGCAAAGATTTAAAATACGACAATGTAAAAATTTTAAGTCAAATAAAAGAGCATGCTTAAATTATCACATAAACAGATGTCTTGCACCATGTATGGGATATGTTACAAAAGAAGAATATAGAGAGCAAATAGACCAAATTATTATGCTATTAGAAGGAAAAATAGACAAAATAATAAAAGAATTAGATAAAAAAATGAAAGAAAAAGCTGCAAATCAGGAATATGAAGAAGCGGCAAATTTAAGAGATACAATAACTGCAATTGAAAGAATTTCACAAAAACAAAAAGTATCAAATATAACAGAAAATGATATTGATGTTATAGGACTTGCTAAAAATGATATTAGTGTATGTGTTGAGATATTTTTTGTAAGAAAAAGTAAAATGATAGGAAGGGAACATTACTTTTTTAGTGATTTGAAAGATGTATCAAATGAAGAAATTTTATCAAGTTTTATAAAACAATACTATTTAACAAAAGATGAAATACCACATAGAATTATGCTAAAAGAAGAAATAGAAGATAAAGCTATAATAGAAGAATGGTTATCTAATAGGGTTGGAAGAAAAGTTGAATTAAAATCCCCTCAAAAAGGTGAAAAATTAAGATTTGTAGAAATGGCTGAAAATAATGCAGCGGTTACATTAGAAAATAAATCAAAAGACAAATATGATACTTTAATGGAACTAAAAGAAGTATTAAAAATGGATAAAATGCCAAGAAAAATAGAAACCTTCGATATATCAAATATATCACGGAACCAATATGGTTGCTGGAATGTGTGTATTGCAAGATGGGATAATTAATCACAAATTATCGAGAAGATTTAAGATAAAAACAGTTTTAACACAAGATGACCCAAGATGTATGCAGGAAGTTATAGAAAGAAGACTAAAACATTCTATTAAAGATACAAATGGAGGGTTTGGAAAATTACCAGATGCAATATTTGTAGATGGTGGAATAACCCAGCTTAGAGCTGCAAGAACTGTTATTGATAAACTAGGACTAGATATAAAACTATATGGTATGGTAAAAAATGATAAACATAGAACAAGAGCATTAATAGATGAAAATAGAAATGAGCAGGAATTATCAGAAAATTTAATGAATTTAATAACTAATTTCCAAGATGAAGTTCATAAAACAGCTATTGAATATCATAGAAAAGTACGAGATAGAGAAATTACAAAATCAGCATTAGATGAAATTTCAGGAATTGGACAGGTAAAAAAACAAGAACTATTAAAAAGATTTGGGGACGTAGAAAAAATAAAAGAGGCTAAGTTAGAGGAACTTACAAAAATAAAAGGAATAAATGAAAAATTAGCAAGAACAATAAAAGCAGAACTAAAAAAACGTTGAAATTAGTTGAAAATACTCTAAACTTTATGATATTATTTAATAAAAATTAGTCATATTCCTAAAAAAACAGAATATATTTATTTTATAAATAAATATATTGGGGGGATTAGACTATGGAGTATGCAAAAGATGAAATTTTTAGTATTCGTTATAATGAAAAAAAGGACAAGTTAGAATATTCTTTTTTTAGAAGGTTTTTAAAAAGAATATTAAACAACAAATTTATGACTTTACTAATTATTATGGGAGTATTATTTAGTGCATTAAACTTTACATTAATATATTGCTTTTTTGAGGTACTAAGTAGAATATAATGAAATGAAGGATTTGTTATGGAAGTAATTTTGGGAAAAAAGGCAGGTTTCTGTCAAGGAGTAAGAAACACAGTAATTAAAACAAAAAATAATTTAGAAAAGAAAAAAAGAATATATTGTTTAGGACAATTGGTTCATAATCCTGAGGTTATTAAAAAACTTGAACAAAAAGGTCTAACAATTGTGCAAAATATTCAAGATGTACCGGAAGGAAAAGATTTAATCATAAGAGCACATGGAGTTACTAAAAAAATATATGAAGAAATTGAAGCAAAAAATATTAAATTAATTGATTTAACATGCCCAAAAGTGCTAAGTATTCATAAAAAAATAGAAGAATATAAAAACTTAGAATATTACATAATCTATATTGGAGAAAGAACTCATCCAGAAACAGTTGGAAGTGTTAGTTTTGCGGGAGAGAATTCTACTATAGTACAGAATTTAGAAGATATTAATGTTGCAGTAGAAGATATAATAAAAAAAGATATTAGAAATGTAACAATATTTTCACAAACGACTTTTTCTATGGAGAAATTTGATGACCTTGTAAAAATAATTAAGATGAAAATACCAAAAGATTCAAATTTAGAAATAAATAAAACTATTTGTGATGCAACAAAGTTAAGACAGATAGAAACTAAAGAGATAGCAAAACAAGTAGAGTTAATGATAATTATTGGTGGAAAGAAAAGCTCTAATACCAACAAATTGTATGATATAGCATTAAAAGAATGCAGTAATGTAATGTTTGTAGAAACATTAGAAGATTTATATATAAATTATATAAGAAGATTTAAAAAAGTAGGAGTTATGGCAGGAGCATCAACACCTAACGATATGATAGAAAAAATAGTAGAGATATTAAAAAATACAGAAACAGAGGATTATATATATGAAAATAGCAGATGAATGGAAAGATTATGAAATATTAGATATGGCAAATGGTGAAAAACTTGAAAAGTGGAAAGATGTTATACTGGTTAGACCAGACCCACAAATTATATGGAACAAAAAAAGTTTTCCACATAAGTGGAAAGATGTAAATGCTACATATAATAGAAGTAAAACAGGTGGAGGAAGCTGGGAATATAATAAAAAGATGCCAGATTCTTGGAAAATTAATTATAAAGATTTAACTTTTAATATAAAACCAATGGGCTTTAAACACACTGGTTTATTTCCTGAACAAGCAGTAAACTGGGACTGGATGATTGATAAAATAAAGAAAGAAAAAAGAGAAATAAAGGTATTAAATTTATTCGCATACACAGGAGGAGCAACAGTTGCTTGCTTGTATGCAGGGGCTAGTGTGTGTCATGTAGATAGTTCAAAAGGAATGGTTGCGTGGGCAAAAGAAAATGTGGTTTCTTCTGGTTTAGAAAAAAGACCAGTTAGATATATTGTTGATGATGTAGTTAAATTTGTAAATAGAGAAATTAGGCGTGGAAATAAATATGATGCAATTATTATGGACCCACCATCATATGGTAGAGGTGCAAACGGAGAGGTATGGCAGTTTGAAGAAAACATATATGATTTAGTTAATTTATGTATGCAAGTTTTATCAAAAGATCCATTGTTTTTCCTAATTAACTCTTATACTACAGGTATATCTTCAAAAGTATTAGAAAATATATTAAAATTAAATATTCCTGTAAATGTAAAAGGAAAGTTTGAGGCAGGAGAAATTGGTCTTCCAATGAGTAAAAGTAGTTTAGTATTACCTTGTGGAATATATGGACGTTGGGAGAAGTAATATGCAAGATTTAAAAGTATTATATGAAGATAATCATATTATAGTGGTAGAGAAAAAGCCTAATATTCCTTCACAGGGAGATAAAACAAATGATATCGATATGCTTACTATTGTAAAACAATATATAAAGGAGAAATATAATAAACCAGGAGAGGTTTATTTAGGCTTAATACATAGATTAGATAGACCAGTTGGAGGAGTTATGGTATTTGCTAGAACTTCAAAGGCGGCGGCAAGACTTAGTGAAGAAGTAAGAAATAAAGTTTTTAAGAAAAAATATCTTGCTATCGTAGATGGAAGATTTGAAAAGAAAATTGATACCTTAGAAGATTATTTATTAAAAAATGAGAAAAACAATTTAAGTAAGGTCGTAAAAGAAGGAACCAAAAATGCAAAATTAGCTAGCCTAGACTACGAAGAACTTACATATAATGAAGAAACAAATTTATCAGTACTTAAAATAAATTTACATACAGGAAGACATCACCAAATAAGAGTACAATTATCTAGTAGAGGACACAGCATATATGGTGATCAAAAATATGGTGCAAGAGGTAGAGGAAAACAAATTGCATTATGGGCATATAGTTTAAGCTTAGTGCATCCAATAACTAAAGAAGAAATGACATTTGAGAGCTTTCCAGATAAAATAGGTAGCTGGAAAATATTGGAAAATATATAATTTTATGTTTAAAATTAACAGGAGTTGCATAGGGTGCTGCTTCTTTTTTTTGATAAATTGATTAAATGCTTTTTACAAAACTTATAAAATCATATATAAAAAAATAAAATCAAAATTTTATATATAAAAAAACACATCTTATAAATTAAATAAAATTAGTGTCGAAAATTAGTATAAGATAGCCTCATAGAGAAAAGAAAAAGAAAGAGGCAAAAAATGATAGATAAATTTTGTAACTATCTAACTACTAAAATTAGAAAAGAAAACCCAGATATTGATGATGAAAGAGCAGAAGTTATCAATTATGGGATACATCTAATAGTAGGAGAAATACCAAAATTTTTTATTATAATGGGAGTTGCTTTTATTTTAGGAGTATTAGATTTAACCATACTTGCATATTTCTTGGTTCTACCATTTAGAGGAGCATCAGGAGGATTTCACTTAAAAACACATATAGGTTGTATAATAGGTTCTATAATCTTCTTCTGTGGAATTGGGCTATTAGGGAAATATTTAATATTTGAGAAAACATTAAAATATATAATAGCATTTCTTATATGGGCATTTGGAATGATAATGGTAAAACTTTATGCGCCAGCAGATACAGAAAATGTACCTATTATAAGTAAAAAAGAAAGAAAAAAGAAAAGAATATTATCATATATTACTTTAACATTAAGTATTATCATTGGATTATTTATAAAAAATGAAGTAATATCAAATATAATTATTTATGGTATGTTATTTCAAAGTATGTCAATAACACGACTTGCATATAATTTAACCAATAATAAATATGGATATGAAGTATATAATGCTTCACAAGAAGTTTAGTTAATAAAAAATATCAGCCGGCGATATTTTTTGTTATATAGTTTTTATACAAAAGAAAGGGGAGAAATTCCTATGTTAAAAATGTTATCAAAATTAGCTGAAAAATATGCTAAATCAACAAACACAGCATGTTATATTTTTGGTGTATTTCATCAACCAAAAATGCCAGCAAGTTTAATTAAAAAAGACTAATAACAAATTCCAAAAAAAATTTTATAACAAAAAACCTTAACGAAAAAAGATAGCCTCGACAACTATCTTTTTTCATTTTATCTATTATACATTTCTAATTGTTGATTAAAGAAGATATCATTTTTAGTAGTGTATAAATTTAGATTATTATTTTTCTTCATAATCTGTCTTACTTCCCATAATCCAAGACCTGTATTGTTTTGTTTTGAAGAATAGCCTTTTTCATAAATTTTATCTAAGTCTACATCTTTTTCTTTATAAGTATTTTCAATAATTAGTAACTGACGATTTACTTTAAAATCTTTTCTAATTTCAACATTAATAATTTTATCTTCACATTCATAAGCAGCTTCTATAGCATTATCCATAAGTATTCCAAGTACTCTTGTAAATTCGTAAATCTTCATATTAAGTTCATTTAAATTTAAGAAAATTTCTAAATGTATTTTTATACCAAGTTCATCTGCTTTGTGGTATTTAGAGGTCAATAGGCTATATATAGCAGGATTATTTATTACTTCAGGACTTAATGTATACAAATTATTAACCTTTTGACAGTCACCTAATAATTGAGAGTAATAAACTTTTAATCCTTCCATATCATTAGTACCAACATAACCGACCAATTGCTTGAACAATATTACTAAAATCGTGCTTAAAAGCTCTAACATTATCATGTAATATTTTTAAAGATTTATTATATAGCTGTGCTTCTTCTAAGTTTTGTTCTGTTATTTGTAATTGAGTAGCTCTACTTAGACTATATAAACTTGTAAAGAAATAAGCTAATAGTGTAATAATACTAAGTACAGTCATTGATAAAGGAAATGTATTATTAAAGTATGTAATAATTACAAATTGTATAGATATAGTGATTATTGCTAAAGCAAAATTAAATAACAATAAAAATTTATTTTTTTTATCCATATTATCAAGTAAATGAATATTAAACTTATATTTTTTACAGATACAACTTATAATAAATAAACAAAAATATATTAATAAAACAATGGATTCTCTAAAAATTGGTATAGATGCAGCTTCTTCGTATGGTGTACCAAATACTATTAAATATATTTTAGATAAAATCATTTCTAAAACAGCACTAACTAATAATGGTAATATTTCAGCAATTATAGCTTTTAATAAATTTGTTTTAAAAATAATTATTATTAAAATAGGACAAACAATCATTAGTAAGAAGCCACTGTAAATTTTAGGAAAAAAAAGATTCAATATTATTGTTATGAGTGAAAAAGAAAAAACATATTGTATCTTTTGAATTTTATTAGAATATATTGTTAACACTGTTGTAAATAAGAGCATATATATATAGGCTTCTATAAAAGTAAAAGGTATTCCTATAATTTGAATTAGTGCTTCATTAGGTGTTGATAGTGCTGTCCAAATTGTTTGAAAAATTTCCATAGTTATTTAAAACCTCCATAAAATTATTTTTATATTTGGGACCAATGTAACATTCTTTATTATCAAATTTTATAGTGTTACTCATTGGTTCTATATCCTTAATATTGTCTACATTTGCAATATATGATTTATGACATCTTACAAAGTTTTCCGCCAGACAAGGTTCGATTTTATTAAAAGAAGTATATGCTTCATACTGATTTGAATCAGTATAAACAATTAACTTCATACCATCTTTCTTTATATATTGAATATCATCTTGTTTAATAATGTTCTTATTGTTAAGAGATAAGTATTTAGGATGTTCATTAGGAGTATCAGTAAATAACCTAACTAAAGTTTCCTCAATTCTTTCAATTGTAAATGGTTTTGCAATATAATCAAAAGTCTTTACTTTGTAGGCAAGTAGAGCATATTCTAAGTGCCCTGTTGTAAAAATAATATAGACAGATTTATCTGTCTTTCTAACTTTTTCGGCGAGTTCAATTCCAGAAATTCCAGATTGCAAATGTATGTCTAATATTAAAACATGAACTTTATTTGATTTAATATATGAAAGTACATCATTTGCATTATTAGACTTAAATGTAATTTGAGCTTCATAGTCATGTTTTAAAAATAAAGTATTTAACATGCTATCTAATCTGTTTAGAATGCTTTCATTATCGTCGCATAAAACAAAATTTAACATATTTTTATCCCCCGTATTTAAAGATGCATTAGGTAAAATTACCCAAAATTTTCCAAATGTCTTTTACAATATTAAAGCATATTTTAAATAATGTCAAGAAAAATGACGAAAAATTGGAAAAAATTAGAAAAACACAAAAAAACAGAACGGATATTATCCTTGATATTCTAAACAAAAATTAATATTAAATATAAGAAATAAAATATAAAAAATGTAATCGAAGGAAAATATTGTAAATAAAAAGAGCTGAAGTTTGAATAGAAAGAAATAAAGTTAAAGACAAGAAAGTTAAACAATTTACCAATTGTTATTAATGAATTATAGTAAAATTATAGAATATATGATATACTAAATATGTACTAAATAAAAAATGGAGGAAGCAAATGATTAATTTTACAAATGCAGTAGAAGAATTTAATAATTATAAAGGTTCAGAAAAAAAGAAAACCTTAATATATAATAAGAAAAAATATTTAGTAAAATTTCCTGATCCAATTAGAGAAAAAAATAAAAATATATCATATATTAATAATGCATTCTCGGAATATATTGGAAGTAATGTATTTAAAATAATAGGTTTTGATGTTCAAAATACAATTTTGGGTAAATATGAATATAATGGAAAAGAAAAAATAGTTTGCGCATGTGAAGATTTTACAAACGATGATAATGTATTATATGAATTTGAAAATTTAGCATTAAGTACAAACCCTGATAAAAAAATAGAAACAGAATTAAAAGATATATTAGAAGTAATTGAAGAAAGCAAGATGATTGATACAGAAGAAACAAAGCAAAAATTTTGGGATATGTTTGTTATTGACAGTTTAATTGGAAATACAGATAGGCACAATGGAAATTGGGGATTTTTATTAAATAAAAATACAGGAAAAGTAAAGTTATCTCCAATATATGATTGCGGTTCAGCTTTAAATCCAATGCTTGAAGATAATGAAATTGAAAGAATAAATGAGACAGAGTTAAAAAATTTATCAATTAATTGCTATTCATGTTTAAAAGAAAATGGTAAAAAGATTAATTGTATGGAATACATAAAAAAAATGGAAAATGAAGAATGCAACAATGCAATTAAAAGATTGTTTTTAAATATTAATATAGATGAAATAAATACATTTATTGAAAATGTAGAGTGTATGTCTGGAGTTAGGAAAGATTTCTATAAGAAGATTATAGCAATGCGATATGAAATTATAAAAGAAGTATATGAAGCTATAAAATAACTATATAGTAACAAATACAAAGAGAAACGCTAAATATTTAGTATGAACTTAAATATTTAGTGTTTTTGTTATATTATGATTTTATCCTCATAAAATACTATAAGGAGGAAAGGGTTATGAATAAAACGAAAAGAAAGTTTTATATATTTGCAATACTAATAGTATGTGTGTTTGCTTTTTGTATTGTACAAATAATGAGAAATAAAGAAACAGTTTTAACAAGTTCAGTACGGAACAACAGCTTTAAGCAATACTAAAATTGGTTGGGGAATTAAAAGAAATGATAATCATGCTCAACCAGATCTTGGAAGTAAAAATAAGGAATTAATTGATAAATATACAGGAATTGCTATGGGAAATAGCGAGAAAAAATATGTATATTTAACCTTTGATGAAGGATATGAAGCAGGTTATACTCCAAGAATATTGCAAGTACTAAAAGAAAATGAGGTTAATGCTACATTTTTTATAACAGCACACTATGTTAATACAAGCGAAGAATTAGTAAAAGAGATGATAAGTAATGGACATATAATAGGAAATCATACAGTTAATCATAAAAGTATGCCAGATTTAACAGATGAACTAGTAAAAACAGAAGTAATGGATTTACATACTAAGGTATATGAAAAGTTTGGCTATGAAATGAAATATATACGTCCACCTAAAGGAGAATTTAGTGAAAGGACTATAAATATAACAAATGGATTAGGGTATACAACAGTAATGTGGAGCTTTGCATATGATGATTGGGACGAAAATAAACAAGGTAGGGAAAGCTATGCAAAAAAGAAAATATTAGATAATGTACATCCTGGAGCAGTTATTTTATTACATGGAAATTCTAAAGATAATACAAATATATTGGATGAATGTATAAAAGAAATAAAAAATATGGGATATGAATTTAGAAGTTTAGATCAATTTGTAAGATAAGAATAAAAAATAAAAAAGCTACAATAAAATTAGATTATTGTAGCTTTTTTATATAAATGAAAATAATTTGAAAATTAAAAGCATATATATGAAAAAGGATATTATATGTTATTAAATTAAAAGGAAGGAATGAAAAAAGTGAAACATATAAATAATCGAAAAAGAGTAAACAAAATAAATAGATTACTAGAACTACCAGAAGAGGTAGTTTCGGATAAACCAAAACTTACAATAGTTGGATTTAATGAGTTACTTATCGAAAATTATAAATCCATATTAGAATATGAAGATTATTATGTGAAAATAAATACACATATAGGGGCTATTAATATAAATGGCTTTAATTTAAGATTAAAAGAAATGACAGGGGACGACATAATGGTTACAGGAACTATTGATAGTATTGATTTTGAAAGTATAACAGATGAAGAATAGAGCCATAAGAAAGAGATAATAAATATGTTAAAAACAAAAGGAGAAAATAAATATGTTTTTTAAAATATTAATTTACTATATATTAGGATATGTAAATATTAGTGTAGAAGGATATTTTATAGAAAGATTTATTAATAT
>JAAVZA010000063.1 GCA_022791395.1 Clostridia bacterium | reverse complement strand
TATTTAATTCTGTTACCATAGCTGTCATAACCATGTGATACAATTAATCTCCATGAGCGTTTGCCTCTCTTTTCAAGATACCCTGCCATTACTTTTTTCACCTCCTTTCAGCATACCTATGGCAAGGATTTTTATATATAATTTATTTTTTTCTAGTTTCTTCTATCCATTTTTTAAATTCTTCTTCTGTTCTTTTACCTTGTTTTATATCTTTCTTAAATTCATTAGCCTCTTTCTTCCATTGTTCGTATTTTTCTAAATACATTGGAATATCAGGATTTCTATTTGCTAACATTTTTTTTGCAGATAAGGTTTTCCTATATAGTGAAGTTATTTCATCCTTTTTTAACTTTTCATTATAAGTAATCATTGCACCAATTTCTTGACATGTTTTGCCATGTTCATATATGTTGTTACAATATAAAGTATTCTTTTTTGAAGAAGGAATAAAATAATTACCACAATGTTTACAAATGTATATTGGTATATTATTTTTTACTAATTCTAGAATACTTATAAAACAAGCAGTTTCAATAACATGACAGTTAAAACAAAGAGATGAAAAAGGTTCATCGTCATATTCTGTAGGATAATTTTTTATATATTCTGAAATTGCCTTGGCATTTTCTTCAAAATTGCCTGTATTAGGACATGAATTTATATTTAGAAATTTCATTGGTTCAACGTCATATGTAAGAGTTATATATGAACTTAATATTATGGACATGTCTGAATAATTAGTAAAATCAGCTTGTTTATATATATAAAATCTTTCTGCAATGGAGAAATCCTTTAAATAGTCTGTATTTGATAAATTATTTATAAAATTGATAATTGTTTTAAATTGAGTTTGATAGTCTATTAAAAATTCTTTTCTTGCTTCATAATTATTTTTACAAACTAAAATAAAGTCTTTTTCAGTTAAAAAAATATTTTTTTTATCATTAGTAACATTTAAATTTGTATATTCATTAAAGGGGTTACCAATATCTTTATCATCACTATTAAAGACTAAACTTGGTAATCCATAATTATATATAAATTCCACAAAAGAATCAAAATTTGTGAAATCATAGTTCAAAAATTTTAATAAAGTTGTTCCTAGTTTATTTTTTTCGGCAGTAAAATCAGATTTATATAATTTGCAAATACTATCAGAATAGGTTGAAAGATACTTAGTATATTCTTTTTTTGTTTTAAATTCATTTCTTTCTTTAAGTATTGTATATGTGTCATTGGCTTTATTATATGTTGCATTTACAGTAGAAAAAGTATCTCTTGTAAAAAGTTCCATGTTGTTTGTGGTTGACATTTTCATATAATAAATTCTGGATACAATATCAAATTTCATACAAACCTCCTTGTTAACAATTCAATTACTATAAATAATATTGCTAATTGATATCATAAAACGCTAAAAAATATTGACTAATCATAAATTAACAATTAAAATACAAAACATAAAATTGTTAACAATATTATACATAGCTAATTTTAAATTGTCAATACAAAATTTAAAATTTAGCGATTTAGAAGTAGGAGGTGAGCAATATGGCAATAGAGAAAATGCAAAGGACAACTTTAACAGCTAAAGAGGCAGCAGAGTATTTAGGAATTTCATACTGGTTAATTACACAATTAGTAAAAAGAAAACAAATTCCTTGCTCTAGAGTTGGAAAAAGAATTTTATTTAGAAAAGAAGCATTAGATATTTATCTGAGCAAAAAAGAAAATGATTCTATAGAAGAATCTTGTTAGAAAGAAGGGAGGACATGGGACAAGTTGGATGGATAAAAGTAAATACAAATATATTTTCAAATAGAAAAATTAAAATCCTACTAAAAGAAAGGGAAGGGGACACCTATTTTAGAATATGGATTCAAATTTTAACTATTGCTGGAGAATGTAACAGAGATGGTGGACTATATATTAGTGATAATACACCATTTAAAATTAAAGATTTTACAAATATTATTGGAAAATCTTCGAAAACATTTACGAAAATCTTACAAAAATTTATCGATTTAGGAATGCTTTATTTTGAAAATGATACATACTTCGTAAAGAACTGGAGCAAGTATCAAAGTGCTGATAAACTTAAGAAAATTGGAAAGTCAAACAAAGTAATTGAAGAAAATTTAATTGAAAAAAGTTTTAATAATACTACAGAAGAAAAGATAAGAAAAGAAGAAAATAGAAAGGAGACCAGAATAGATGAATCAAATTTTGAAACCCTCGATTGATAAAAAGGACTTTATTGAATGTGAATATTGCAAGAATAAATTATACAGAAAAACAATTGAGTGGGAGTTATATGGAACTAAAAGAACAATAACATTAGATTATGAAAGATGTGAGTGCAATAATGCACAAGCATATTGGAATGAATATGATTTAAAAAAATTAAGGATGCTAGAGGAAGAAAAGAAACTAGAATTGATGCAAGAATTTTCAAAAAGGGTTGAAAGAATTATAAAAAATAGCAAGATGAGTAAAAGAAATTTAAGTTATAAATTTGATAATTTTGAGCCGAATAATAGTAATAGAAAAATATTTAATAATTTGAAAAACTATAGTGAAAAATTAATAAATGGTATAGAGAAAAAGGGATTAATTTTGGTAGGAAATAACGGAGTTGGCAAAACACATTTAGCTTGTAGTATTGCAAATAAATTAATTGAAAATGGAATACTAATAATATATGGTACATTAATAAATTTGTTAGCAGAATTACGAAATTCATATGATACAGATAACAATATTTCAGAAATGGAAATTATCAAATTATACGAAAATGTTGACTTATTAATCATAGATGATTTAGGAAAAGAAAAACCAAGTGAATGGGGATTGGAAAAATTATTTACTATCATAAATAGTAGATATGAAAATAATTTACCAGTAATTATAACAACAAATTATAATCAAAATTCTATAATAGAAAGATTAAGTATAAATGGAGAAATCGATACAGCAAAGTCGATTATTTCAAGATTATATGAGATGTGTTATTTAGTAAAAATAGATGACATAGATCATAGAATTAAAAAGAAAAAAGTTAGTAATTGCGAGAACAATGACTAACTAAAAAGATTACTTTTTTAAATGTTTTCTATAAAAATTATAATTTATTTTTATAAAAAAGTAAATAGAAATTGATGAAAAAATTAGGACAAGCAAGTAGCAAAATATTTACAAACTTGTCCTAATTTTTAAAAGAGAATTCATAAAAAATGAATAAAAAATATCCCTCGGAGAGCAAAAAAGGGTATTAGGGAAAATTCCCTAACAAGCAAAAAGGGGGTCAAGACACCATGCTTGCGAATAAAGGGCACTAAAAAATCCACTTTATTCGGAGCAAATAAATCTGCTCAAGGTTTTCTGAAATTCGCTTTCGCTATTTCAGAAAATACAAAATTGGAAATGGAGATAAATATG
>JAAVZA010000062.1 GCA_022791395.1 Clostridia bacterium | reverse complement strand
ATTTCGCCGTGAAAAGCTGGAATTTGCCAATCTTGAAAATCTCACTCCCGGCACAAATGCCGTATTCCGCGCGGGTAATTATGTGGTAAAAATATTCGCACCAAAGGAATCGGGTTTGGATTCGCAGGCTGATTATCTCAAGGAATCGGCGGTCTGTGGTGCTTTGACTGAACGGGGAATCCCCACACCTCGGATGATTGCTTGTGGTTCGGTGCAGGATAGGTTTCTCTTTTACTACATCATCACGGAATTTTATCCGGGTGTAGAGGCTGGAACGTGGCTGGAAAATGCTACTCCCGGTCAGCAGGAAGTATTCATCAAGCGGTTGCGTGAGTTGCTACAAAAGCTCAACCGCCCGGCACACGGGTTGATTCCGCCGGTTGATTTGCTGGCTAGAGCGTTGGAAAATCCAAGGTTGGAGCGACTGTCGGAGAGTCTGCGTACTGAGATGGCTGAGCGCACGGCAAGCCTTAATTTGACTGATACGGTACTGGTGCACGGAGATTTGACCGGGGAGAATATTCTAGTCGATGAAGGTGGCAGCCCGGTTATTATTGACTGCGCTGATGCCTGCCTTGCGCCTTGGTGGTATGAGCTGGCCCCGCTGGTATTTGAGCTATTTCACTGCCGGAAAGATTTGCTGGGAATATTTGTGGATGGTGCCCCGGAAATATTTGTGGAGCGGGTTTTAGATGCCGTATGTTTGCATGACTTCGGTGCGAATATGCTTGTGGACTTGGCAGAAAGAGAAAAAGTCCCCTGTTTCTCACATTTAGCGGAAGTCAGGGACTTTTTGTTGAGCCGGATGTGTGGTTAGATATCCAGGCTCTCCTGCAAAACTGCGCTTGCCGCTTTCTTCTTATCGTCAAAAGCATGAGTGTAAATATCCAGTGTAGTGGACACCTGCGAGTGACCGAGTAGCCCTGATACGGTTGCTACATCAGCACCACCAGCTATCATAAGGCTCGCCGCCGTGTGCCCTTATGTCATAATAAGGACAAATCAAAATTCCCCGAAAAATCAAGGGAAATCGGGTTTGTCCTTATTCTTTTTCCAAGAAAAAAACTCAAAATGGAGGCCCAAAAAGATATTGTCCTAAAGTAACGTGTCCCATTAAGGACAAAAACAAATAGTGCATAGTATGCTAAAATCTATAACTGAAAGGAATAGTAAGATGAATAAAACAATCGCAATCTGTAACCAAAAAGGCGGCGTGGGCAAAACTGTTACCACCGTAAACTTAGGCATCGGCCTTGCCCGCCAGGGCAAACGTGTGCTGCTGGTGGACGTGGACGCGCAAGGCTCACTGACCGCCAGCCTGGGCTACCAGCACCCGGACCAGTTAGATGAAACCCTCGCCACTGTGCTGGGCAAGGTCATAGAGGACAAGCCCCTTCTCCCTAGCTAGGGCATCCTCCACCAGGAGGAAGGTGTGGACCTCCTCCCCGCCAACATCGACCTTGCCGCAATGGAGGTCACGCTGGTGAACATCATGAGCAGGGAAACCATTCTGCGGGAATACCTGAACACCGTCCGCAACCAGTACGACGTTATACTCCTGGACTGCTGCCCCTCTCTGGGGATGCTGACTATCAATGCTCTCTCCGCTGCCGATACAGTGATAATTCCGATGATGGCCCACTACCTCTCACTAAAAGGCATGGAACAGCTCATGAGGAACATCGGCAGGGTAAAGCGGCAAATCAATCCTAATCTTACCATAAGCGGTATTCTTATCACCATGGCAGATATGCGGACTACCTACTCACAGGAAATCATGGAACTGCTGCGCGGTACATATGGCGACCGGCTAAGAATTTTCGACGCCATCATCCCCCGCTCCCTCCGCGCTGCTGAAACCAGCGCCGAGGGGATAAGTATCTTTCTCCATGACCCCAGCGGGAAAGTTTCGGCGGCATATGAGGCACTGACCTTGGAGGTAGCGTCATGAAAGGCAGCGCCACAAAAATCCAAATGACCAGCCTGGATGAACTGTTTTGCTCGCCCGCGCTCCAAGCCGCCAGCGACCAGATTCAGGAAGTCGCGCTGACGGAACTGCACCCCTTCAAAGACCACCCATTCCATGTGGTGGACGATGAGAAGATGCAGGAAATGGCTGAGAGCGTGGCCCAATACGGTGTTTTAGTGCCGGGTATTGTTCGCCCAGGCCGGAGGGCGGCTATGAGCTGGTAGCCGGACATCGGCGCAAACGTGCCAGTGAACTGGCTGGCAAAGAAACCATGCCGGTTATTGTCCGGGAGTTGGACGATGATGAGGCTGTGCTGATGTCGCAGGCGAGGGACATTCTTGCACAGCAAGCAGGTGAAAAATCCGGTATGGCTGTTACACGCTACATAGCGTTGACAAAGCTGATTGAGCCATCTTTGCAATATGTGGATGAGGGCAAAATCTCCGTGAGCTGTGCCGTCGACTATCTGTCCACTCTTTCAGAGAATCAGCAATGGGACGTAAAACTGGTTATGACATCCACCGGCCTGTTTCCTACGCCAAGGCAGATGGTGGAATTAAAGAAGTATAGCGGTACAGACGGTTGGAACGCCGAGGGGGTTAATGAAATTCTGAAAGTACAAGGAAATGGGAATATTCAAGTCACACTCAAAAGCAAGAGATTACCTATGTGGATAACATCATTAAGGAAAGAAGCAAAAGAGATCCAGTGGCATTTCACCCAAAATGCACCAAAGGGCAGGCTTGGGTGCAAATTTCAGAGGTTCGTGTAATTGTATCATTTTAGGCACGGCAGCCGACCCATGTTGCGGTTCAGGTGGAGGAAATTATATTTGCGGAGTGGATATACTGCTGAGTTGGCTTATCCGTGGACAAAATTCCCCTCATGTGGTATAATGTACGCAAAGCGTACCTTCGGAGTTTACCTCTCGCTCAAAGAGCTCGCCTTTTGCTT